>JAPKBL010000209.1 GCA_028823415.1 Mariniblastus sp. | reverse complement strand
GGCGAGTTCATGGAAGGCGAGGTTAGGGAAGGCGAGGTTATGCCAGAACTGGCGGAGCCAACGGTTGCAATGATGACCAGTGGATGCGATTGCCCGAATTGCCGGGCCGGCAAGGCCGTGAATCTGGTGGAATATTCTCGAGCACCCCAGCGAGGTTCAGCGCGCTCTGCACCGTCTTCAAGAACTGTGTCATACCGAAACGCTGCCCCCTCGACCCCAAAGATGCGTTAGTCTTTTCTACGCACGGTTTAAGCGTTCAGCATTGGTTTGCTCGCCGTTTTCTTTTCGTCTTGGTGTGTATTTAGCCGGGGGGCCAAGAAAGAGGTCTGCCCGCGAGAATGTGCAGGTGGAGGTGGTCGACGGATTGTCCTCCATCTTTTCCGCAATTGGCAACGACACGATAGCCGGAGTCTTCGATCTCCAGCAGTCTTGCGACTTTAGGGACGGTCAGTAAAAGGTGACCGGCCAATCCGCGATGTTCCTCGTTGAGTGAATCGACGTTTACGATTTCCTGTTTGGGAATCAGCAGCACATGAACCGGAGCTTGTGGGAAGGCATCGTGAAACGCGAGACACAGGTCATCTTGGTAGATAATGTTTGCGGGGATTTCGCCGTCAATTATCTTTTTGAAAATCGTTTTTTCTTCGCTCGTCATTTTACCAGTTTCGTGTTGGGGGCATCCTGAGGGTCAGGGACGTTTGTGATCGGCCTCGGTCAACTCAATTGCTTGATCTTCGATTAAAATAACGATGCCCCCACGAATCGGAAGCAGCAGCGTTCGGCTCTCATTAATGTAGCCCCCTTCGAGTGGCGATGCGATGGTTTGCCCGATCCGATTGACAAGAGTTTTTTTGAGAATCCGTTGGTTGAGCGTTTCGATCAGCTCAGAATCGGCAGTGAGTAGCGGCGATTTTGTAATGGGACAACGAATGATTCTCGAAAATTCGGAGTTGGCGGAAGGGGACATCGGCGGTTCACTTTCTCACCCTCACGAGCGGGATGATTTTGGCAATACTGTATCAGGGGGAAATGGAAGCCACGGGGTCGCAACGGAGAGGGATTTGCAGCGTTCATTTTTTGAAGAGCTGAAAATAATATCGCAGGTTGATATTTTCAGCAAACTCAAATGCAATTATTTGTTTACGCTTCAGTTGCGTTGAGTGTCTGCTGGGCAACCATCATCCAGTCGACTTGTTCATCAAACTCATCGCCTTCATACCGGAGTCTGGTGAGAACGGGAGAGACGGAGCGACTGGAGATTTGCTCCCGATTTGTTTCCATGCTGACATCGCCATCAAACATTCTCGCGTCATTTAGAATGACGCCGGCGATGGGAATTCCGTCTCGAAAGCAGGCTGCGGTAATTAACGCCGAGAGCGATTGATTGATGACGCCGATTGTATTGGGTGCCACGACGATGGTCGGGTAGCCAAGATCATAGGCGACATCGGCAAAATACTCATCGTCACTGATCGGTGACATAAGCCCGCCGGCGCCTTCGACAATCACGATATCACATTCATCGGCCCAGACTGAAATCCCGGATCTCATCAGCTCTGTATCAAGCTCACGTCCTTCGTTCCTGGCGGCCAGGTGAGGGGCGAGGGGGGCCTGAAAACGCTGGGGGCAGACGGCTTCAAGGGTTAACGGGTGTCCCGCGGCCTCCCATAACGCAACGGCATCCTCGGAGACAAGCTGTCGACCGTCGGAAACGCATTCACTGGCAACGGGTTTATAGACGCCCACGCGATGACCCGCCGCCACTAAATCCTTGGCGATGTGCGTTGCAACATAGGTTTTGCCGACTTCGGTATCTGTGCCGGTGATGAACAATCCGAGGGGTGGTTTCTTTAACATGCCTTAAGACTACCATTGAAGGAATTAACGTCCAGATAGGAAGTCGAAATATCGCGTCTTCTCCCTTTAAGATCAACATTAAAATGAGGATGGGGAATAGATCGGGGCAAAGAAAATTTGGATGTTCCGTTTTTAAGGTTTCTATTCTGCGAGATAAAAACATGAATTCCACTCTCGATATCGCCGTAATACAGACCGCATGCACTTCGAATAGGGAAGCGAATCTCCAAGCGACGATTGGCCAGATTGTGGACGCCTCCAAGTCTGGGGCAAAATTGATCTGCCTTCAAGAGTTGTTCGCGTCGACGTATTTTTGTCAGTCCGAGAATCATGAGCATTTTAACTTAGCTCAGTCGATTCCCGGAGCGATCACCGATCAGCTGTCGGAACTTGCAAATCAGCTGAGTGTCGTAATCATCGCGCCTGTATTTGAGAGGCGGGCAGCCGGTTTGTTTCACAATTCGGCTGTGATCATTGAATCAGATGGCTCGCTATTGGGAACCTATCGCAAGATGCACATTCCCGATGATCCCTATTTTTATGAGAAGTTTTATTTCACTCCTGGGGATCTTGGCTTTCAGTGTTTTGAGACATCGGTTGGGAAAATTGGCGTCTGCATTTGTTGGGATCAATGGTTTCCCGAAGCGGCGAGATTGACCGCACTTCAGGGCGCTGAGGTTCTCGTTTACCCCACGGCAATTGGATGGCAGGCGGGCGAAAAGGCAGAATTTGGACAAAGTCAATTGGACGCGTGGCAGACAATCATGAGATCTCATGCGATCGCCAACGGGGTGTTTGTGGTAGCCTCTAACCGTGTCGGAATGGAGGAGAATATTGAATTCTGGGGCTCTTCTTTTGTCGCCGATCCGTACGGGGCGGTACTCCGCACGGCTTCGGTTGAAAATCCGGAGACGATGATCGTACCCTGTGATTTATCTTTAATAGAAACCGCTCGAACGCATTGGCCATTTTTTCGAGATCGTCGAATTGACGCCTATGCGGATCTTTCCAAACGCTGGCTGAACTAACATTGTTCTTGGATCCAATTATAAAATTGTCGCGGTGGTTTAGATGACACATCCTTTTCAATTGACAATGCCTGCGGAGTGGGAACAGCAGTCGGCAATTTGGCTGAGTTGGCCCCACAACCGAGAGACCTGGCCTGATAATCTCGAAGCAGCTCAGCGTGAATTTCTTGATTTGGTTCAAGCGATCGCGACGACCGAGCGTGTCATGGTGATGGCGGATTTTACCCAATGCGAATCCGCGGTTGCGGCTCTGCGTGGCTGGACTAATGTGACCTGCGTCGATATTCCCACCAATGATGCTTGGGCGCGAGATTATGCGCCCACCTTCGCGATTGACTCTCGCGGTGAACTTGTTGCTGTGGATTGGAAATACAACGCTTGGGGTGGGAAATACCCTCCTTACGGGTTGGATCAGCAGGTTGCCAAACGGGTTGCGGAGTATCTTGGAATTACGCATGTCACGCCACAATTGTGCTTTGAAGGCGGCGCGATCGAAGTGAACGATTGCGGCGTTTTACTCTGCACGCGTTCGTGTGCTTTGGATCCCAATCGGAATAAGGGGATGGACCTCTCCCAAGTCGAATCTATCTTGAAACGATATCTGGGAGTCAAGGTTTGTTTGTGGCTCACCGGGGATGCAATCGAGGGAGATGATACCGATGGGCATATCGATCAAATCGCTCGATTTGCGAATCCAACTACCATTGTGGTGGCCTCTGCTGCGGGGCTTGAGGGCGCTCAATTCGAGGGGCTGAAGCAGAATCATCAAGATTTGCAGCAAGAGCTCGAATTGAACGGATTGGAGCACTATCAGTTGGTGCCGTTGCCCTTGCCGAGCCCGTTTAGATTCTGTGGCCGGGTGATCCCGGCAAGTTATTGTAATTTTTTAATTACCAACGAATCGGTTTTAGTCCCTCAATTTGGGGTGGATGAAGACGAGCAGGCGCTGCAGATTTTGGCTCCTTTGTTTCCAAAGAGGCTTATTATTGGGCTGGCGTCAAAAAATCTTGCGGTCGGTTTAGGTTCGTTTCATTGTCTTTCACAACAACAGCCTGAGAATTAAAAATTTGCAAAAAATTAATGTCGCGAATGGGGTTGGGTTGCGTGTATCTTGGTTCGTGATTCAGGCAGCCTTAAAATGATTAATAGTGTTTAAAATCTTGTTATTGCCGAATCAGTTTTTTGCAATGAATCATTGGCGTTGTGTCACCAAATTAAGAACTTTGTCGGAGAAATTAATGAAATTATCATTCAGATTATGCTTACCATGTGCCGTCGTGGGACTTGCTGTTTTACTTTCCGCGACAGATGTCATGGCCCAGCCGGGCGGTGGAAGGCAGGGAGGTCGTGGCGGACGAGGGGGAGGCGAAGATAGTTCAGGGCGACTGCTCAGAAATGAGGCAGTACAGAAAGATCTTGAATTATCTGGCGATCAAATCGATCTCATTGAAGGCCTTTCCCAGGGTCGAGGCGGAGATCGTGAATCGATTATGGCCGAACTCGATGGACTTTCGGGTGAAGAGCGCATGGAGAAGATGCGAGAGATGCGCGATCGCCGGACGGAAGAGATGAAGAAAGAACTAGATGACATTCTTCTGCCGCACCAAATGGAGCGTTTGATGCAGATCGCCAACCAGGCATCGGCGCAGGGGGGAGCGAGGTCTTTGGTGAGTGGTAGCATTGCGGACAAGCTGGGGATTACAGAAGAACAAAAAGAGCGGCTTCGTGAAAAAGCAGAAGAACTCCAAAAAGAAATGAATGAAAAAATCGCGAAATTGAGAGCGGAAATGCAGGACGAGCTGATGGCGGAGCTGACGGCTGATCAGCGGGCTCAGTACCAAGAAATGATGGGCGATGCATTTAAGTTTGAGCGGCCGACACGCGGCGGACAGGGTGGAGATCGCGGCGGACAGGGTGGAG
>JAPKBL010000017.1 GCA_028823415.1 Mariniblastus sp. | reverse complement strand
CAAAACTGAAATGCAGACTCAACAGGCCCCGCTTTTCGCTAGTGATTCAACTCTGACGCGCGTTGGCTGTTAACCAGATATTAACAAAGCAACAAACAGCATGACAACGGCGACACAGTCGCGTGGGTGAATCATATGGCTTTGGCGGTTGAATCTAAGAAAACTCAACACCGTCCCAGTCGGGCATCCAAACCGGCAATAGGCCATTGGAACGAAGAACGATGCGATCATTCCTGTCAACGCGATGGCAATGGTTAGCCATCCTGCGACGCGGAACGAAAATGCGTCAAATGGTTCAATCGCCGCTAGGTTTAAGTCGAGTTGCCCTAAGGCTGCGACTAAAACCAATCCAAGGATCGCAGCCGGGACCATTTTCAAACACCGCCCGACGTGCCGGTTGACGCGGAATTTCTTGAGTTTCGTTTTCTTCGACAACTGCTGAATGGCTCCAAATGGACAAATGTGATCGCAATAGGTGTTGTATTTTGAAATTACTGGCACAGTCAGGGCGGCTAAGCAAAGAAAAACCATTCCCGGCGCGTTTTTCAACGGCAATCCATTTTGTGCCCAACCGGAGATGACCGCTTGTGATAAGACTTCACCAGAGATAAAGCCAAGGTAGACAATGAGGATCGCTTGAAACGAAATACGAAAAGCGCTCGATTGTTTAAATGAGGTAAAGGAGAACAAAATGCCCGCGAGACAAATCAGAGAGGTGAGGCACTCGAACGTAATCCAAAGCCACTGTCGATAACTTGTATCACTAGTTTGATTTTTTCGGATATGCCTGGCGGTGGTCTGAATTCCATCCAGCACATTGAGACTTGTCATGGTGGCACCCGACACGCCCTCGTATTGGGCCCCATCGTATTCGGCAATTTCATCGAGGCTCTTACCCCTCATGGTATCGTTTAGATAGGAGTCTTCTTTCACATACCGAACATAGGGTTCGTTGTCGTAACTGGAGCGAATCAATGAGCCCGTGAAGTGATAGTTCTCATCAAATATAATTAGAGTATCGGTGGGGCCTTGGTAGCCTGATAGTGAATCGGAAGTCGGAGAAGATCGCACCAAATAACCCACAGTTGCGTTGGTCTCGTCGAGTATCGAAGCATAACTCAGCTCTGGTTTTAGGGCAGAAAATTGAAGATCCAGATCTCCCTGCCCAGGAAACAACGCGGCCAACTCTTTACCGAGAATTGGATCGGTAAATTTCGACAGTTTCGTTTGGGAACCTGCTCTTGCTTGAATCGCCTGTTTGATAGCGTAGCTCGTTAATGTCGCGCCCGAGACCGAGTCCACTTCAGGCCAGATCCCAGGAAATCCCCACCTCAGACCACTGTAACTTGGCAGAAAAAAAGGAGAATCGATGACGGCATTTACATGTTCGAGCGTATCGGCGCTCTCTAAAATTTCGACCTTCAGTATCCTCTGCTCATCGGAAAGGAGAACCAACAAATTTGTCGGTCCCAAATATCCAATGGCCTGGTTTCCGATAGGCGCGGTTTGAATCAACTTTCCGACCTGATTGCCTTGCGCCGATAGGATCGCCCGGGCGTTGCCCGTCTCATCCCATAGCCCAATCTCAGATGCCATTGGAATCGCATCTTTGATCGATGCTAAAGTTACGACATTCAGTCTATCACCGCTAGTTTGGCGGGCTGTCAAATCGTTGTGCTGTTTTCGAATCAGAAATATAATTCCCAAAAACAACCCGGCACGACATAGATGTACAAAAACAGACAGCCGCGCCACGCGTCGATCTTCGGGGGACGGGTCTGCATCGAGGATAGGTAGTGCTTGGTTCAAAATCTGTTCAACAGCTCAAGGAGCAACTTCAATCATTCCATTTTAGCAGATGTCGATCGTGCGCTGTTGAATTATTTCACCAACAGGATGAGCGGTCGTCATCATTCGATGGAAACCAATTCAAGTACCGGATGGTCTAATCTGCGAATCGGCTTCAAAAGCATATAAACGCCCTTAGTCCACCGCTGTATTAACAATCACCTAACTTGAGGAAGCCTCATATCTAGGCGGTCAGGCAGTGAAGCGTTCCAGAACACCCAAAAGTCAACTTTGGGAAAACTATTGGCGCCAGTAATCGGCGCACAAAGTTCTACGAAGTTCCCACAAGTTAAATAAAACGCGAACCTGCCCGACAAAAGATTGATGCCGAGCGCAGAGGGTGAGCAATCCAAAAATTAGCTCGAGGCTTTAAGGGTTACCAAATAGTAATCCGTTCCGCCTCAGGCTTGAACAGCCCATCGCCTGGCTTGACATCGAATGCCTTGTAGAACGCACCGATGTTCGTCACCGGCCCGTTTGCGCGATACTTTGACGGCGAGTGAGAATCGGTCAGCAATCGTTTGACCATTTCCTTGTCACGGTATTTCCTTTGCCATACGCGACTCCAACCTACAAAAAATAGTTGGTCGCCATTCCACCCCGCAACTAGCACTTTCGGCTTGTCTTTATTTGCCAGATTGAATGCCTTGTGAGCAATGGTAAGCCCGGAGAGATCGGCAATGTTCTCTCCCAAGGTAAGCTTTCCGTTTACATTCTTTCCGTCAAGTGGTTCGTAGGCAGCGTATTGATCAATCAGCTGTTGTGTTAACTTGCTAAACGCTTCCTGATCTTTCTCCGACCACCAATTATTCAAATTGCCATCGCCATCATATCGACTGCCTTGGTCGTCGAATGCATGACTGATTTCGTGACCAATTACGGCGCCGATTCCACCGTAATTTAATGCATCCGGGGCATCCATACTGAAAAAAGGAGCTTGTAGAATGGCAGCCGGAAACACGATTTCATTTTTGGTCGGACTGTAATAAGCGTTGACGGTCTGCGGTGTCATGCCCCACTCTTGCCGATCGATCGGCTGACCAAGGTGTTTAATGTTACGTTGATGTTCAACCATATTTGAACGATACACGTTTCCAAATAGGTCGTCACTGGAAACCGTCAACGCCGAGTAGTCACGCCATTGGTCGGGATAGCCTATTTTCGTGCCGATTTTTGAAAGCTTCTCTTTTGCACGTTTTTTGGTTTCGTCGGTCATCCAAGAAAGATCATCGATACTTTGCCCAAAGGATGTCAGCAGATTGTTGACGAGTGTTTCCATCTTCGCCTTGGCTTCTGGTTTAAAGTGTTGTTTGACGTAGAGTTCGCCAACGGCTTCACCGAGCGCACCGAAGTCGCCCGCGCCTGCACCCGCGATCGCGTTGACGCCTCGTTTCCAGCGGGGTCGCTGAACAGGAATTCCTGCAATCGTCTTGTTGTACAATTCAAATCTTGCATCGACGAAGGGTTGGGATAAATATCCGGCGTAACTATCCAGCAGGCGATATTGTAGATAATGCTGCCAAGTCTCCATGGGTGTCGACTTGATGATTTCGGCTAGGCCTGCGAAGAAGCTTGGTGTGTTCACATTGACCACTTCAGGAGTTTGATCAACATCGTTGGAAGCGAAATAAGCGGTCCAATCTACTTCACCACCAGTCAACTCCATCAACTCCTTAAACAACGTCTTGTTATACCGCTTCCTTGCATCTCGAAGTTTCACTCGCTCCCAAGAGATTTCCGCGAGAGATGTTTCAAGTGCGACAATGTTCTTTGCCGCGTCATCGCTGTTTTCAATACCAGCGAGGTTGAACAGTGTTTCGATGTATTTCAATAGTGCTAACTGCACCTTTTTAGAATCTTCATCGTCTTTCAGATAGTAATCGCGGTCTGGCAAGGTCGTCCCACTTTGGATTAATTGGCAGATGTACTGAGTCGCATCACCTGCATCTTGCGATACAAAAAAGCCAACCGGGCTCCCGACACCAATTTTGCTAAGGTGGCCGAAGTGCTTCCATACATCGGCTTTGGTTTTGAGCGATCGAATTTTGTTGAGCTCGGAATTTAATGGCGTATAACCCTTGGCGTTGACAACATCTTCATTCATGAAACTTCGATAGAAGTCTGCAATTTTCTGAGCGTTGCTTCCGTCGGGGTGTTCTTGTTTGGTGGATTCCTCAATGATCTGCCGAATTCTAAGTTGCGATTCATCGGCGAGTTTTCCGAATGATCCGTAATTCGATTTGTCACTCGGAATTTCGGTAAACTTTAACCATGATCCATTGACGTGATTAAAAAGATCGTCCTGGATACGAACGTTTTTGTCGAAAGTTGCAGTGTCAAGCGTCCCCTCGTCCGTCTGTGCAAACGCAACGCTCAAGAGAGACAACAAAAAATAAATCGCTAACGTCGGTCTCATGGTCTACTTTCAATTCAATATGATTTTCTTAGAGAAAGGTTTGTCCGTTTCTCGGTCGATCAAAGGACTTTTAACGTTTCGTATTGTAATTTGTCACCGCTAATTAGAAAACCGGTGAAGCGGTTTGAGCGACTCAGTTCCAGTGCAGCCAATATCCAATCATTGGATTTAACGTTCATGTGAAATCAGCCTCAGCCAAATTCAGAATATTACGCAACATTGAGCCCAGATCATTCCACCGTGTTGAGGAATTCTGGACGATTTCTGATTTTTTAAACAGTCCGAAACGAGTTTTTTCGAGATGATTGGTGATCAAGGGCACGGCTGCTGCAGATTTTAGTCTGATAGGTTGGCCGCATTTTTAATCGCACTCTCAAATGACTCCGAAGAAAGTCCAAGTTTTTCGGCAAACTTACGCATCAACTCAATCTCAATCTTCGCAATTGAACGGTCTGCAAGGGCCACCTTTAAGATCGAAATCATCGAGTACTTTGGGCTGTCTTTAAGGACTCGGAATTGCGCTTTGTATAAATCATTGTCTGAACGTCCGCGATCGATCATCGCTTCAAGGGAAACTCTTCCGAACCCAGCCTTTTTCGCCATTTGTTCAATGACGACCCACTCGGCCTGGCTAGTCTCGCCGTCAATTCCTGCAACCCAACAGGCGGCACGTACACTTCAACCTCCTGCATAGGATTCATAAATTCAGCCCCATCATTAAATAGAATGAAATGCCCTATCGCATAATAGATTATCGAGCAATTTAGCTATTGCGGGATTTTTTTAGATGAGTTGGGCCTGAGTTTGATCTCAGCGCCGAAGCGTGGGCGCAATGTCCGCGACGCTCGCCGGAGCACTGAGGCTCCTCAACATTCTGCGAATCGGTTCAACATTACTTGCTCTGGCGGGCCAAGTGGTGCGCATCAATCCACCGTCTGGCGTCGTAATGCCGCTATCCCACCAAAACCAACCACCCGAAATCACGCCGACAACTTCGTGTTGTGCATTGAAAATAGGACCACCAGAGTCGCCCGGCAGAAGGGGTACGTCCGCAAATATTTTCTCTCGACTGGAGGGAGGAGATGCTGCCGATTTAAAGGCTCTAAGGCAATGGGTAAGATTTGTTCCGCCACCAAGACCGACTAGCTCTAGTCGATCTCCCCGTTGAATCGGTACGGTTGCCAAACGCGCCTCTCGAATCCCTTGCGGAACCCAAACGCGTAGGATTGCAATATCTTTTTCTTCGCTATGCCGCATCACTGTGCAGTCATGCGTTTCAATTGAGTTCCGATATTTCAACTTTAACTTGCCATCCACAATGTCATTTTGAATGACGTGCCATGCAGTCAATACATAACCGATATATCCGTTTTTAAACAGTTTGGTACGATCCGTTGTAATCAAAACGCCTGTGCCAGCACCTGCTGCGGAGGAGATCTCGACGACCGCCTCGTGATGCGGGCCAGAATCAGCCCAATCCCACAATCCGGAACCCGTGCCAACGGGTTCCACAGACCGGCGAATTTTGCCAGCCTCGCTCGAATCGGACAAACCGGTTTTTTTCAAAGTCGGATTGCGTGCAACCGATGATTGCGCACTGTGATTGGAATCGTCTTGAAGAAAACAAGACGGACCAGGACAAACCGTCCCCTGCCCTGCTAATGGCGAAGACGCTGATAAAACCAATTGACCCAGAATAAAAAATGCAACAACACCGATTCGATTCATATTTGCCTTTCGTGGGCATGAATCAGCCGGTCTCCAACGAAAACAAAGTTTCAAATTGGGAGAACCGACAGGCTCTTCAAAATGCCCCAAGCCAACAAGACGTTACTATCAGTTAGAATCGGTTGCTCAGTTAGGGTCCGATTAAACAAAATTGGCTAAACGAAATCGAGCCGTTATTTTCCCAAAATAACAATGAGTTGACCTGCAACTGGGTTACAAAAAATGCAGGGAAAGGAATCTGCGACACCGCTAGCAAAAGCTAGCAAAGGTCGATAGCGGCGCCGTCGTTTTCTGCAGAAGCTTTGCAGGCATCCATTACGCGCTGCGTCATCAACGCAACCTCGCCCCAATGTTCATCGGTTTTACCGGACAAGGCGAGCGAAGCAAAATTTCTGAAGAGGTTCGTTTCTTGCGAGTTAGGCGCACTGTTTCCGGGTTCTTCTACCACGACTTCGGTCCGGTTTTCGGCCATGATGAAATCGCAATCAGTTGCGGTGAACTGCGAATTAAAAATTGAAAATTTAGCTTCTTTACCTTCGAAAGGAAGAACGAAATCCGGAATATGAACACTTCCTTCTGTTCCCGAAACATGAGCCCACTGTTGGTGTCCTGTAAGGAAACTGTTGTAAAACGACGACGTGACGCCATCTGCAAACTGAAGCCCACATTCAATTTCCATGGGAACTGGATTGGGACTGTCGTCACGCTTGTAAGTTGAAATCATTCGCCCGTAGACTTTATTAGGGAGTTGGTAATTCATCACCCATAACGCAAACCGAATGGTGTACCACCCAAGGTCACCTAGGCAACCAAAGGGTTCGAGAACGCTGTTAGTGCGGATGTTACCTTCATCGAATTCCTCATCTCCGAAGAAACTAAACTGAGTCGTAATCCGTTTAATCTTACCGATTTTCGTATCGATCGCCTCTCTGACTGAATTTAGTCGTGGTCCGTGCATGTACATAATGCCATCCATGAATTGGACGCTGTTTTTACGGCAAACTTCGACCATTTCTTGCAGTTCGGCATAGCTTAACGCACATGGTTTTTCGCACAGAACATGCTTCCCGGCTTCAGCTGCTTTAATCACCCATTCCCGCCTCATTCCTGTCGGAAGTGGGATATAGACCGCGTCGATCTCTGGTGAATCAATCAGTGACTGATAGCCTTCGACCGCTTCTGGGACTGTCTCAAATGGAACCGCGGCTTGTAACTGGTTGATGTACTTTTCACTACTTGATAAATTTCGACTGGCCACCGCGGCAACCGTTCCATTGCCTGAAAGCCTTATCGCCTGCCAGTTTTTTTGTCCGATGGTTGCCGTGCTCATGATTCCCCAACGGCATGTCTTCGAATCAGATTGAGAATTCATTTGGTCTAGCTCCACTAAATTAATTTAAAATCATATAGGATTGCGAAATTCAGATTCGCAATATGGATTTATTCGAATCAGCTTCTAAGTAATTCTAAATGGACCATTCAAAAAGGGAAACGGGCTCATCTACAATTCATCCAACTCAGCTTTGATTGCCGCGACCTGCGCCCGCCGTCCAACGGCGGCTGCAGTCGCCAGTTTCCAATCAATTCCCAAGAATTCGGCCAACTTGTATGCGATTTGCAAATCTGAGACCCCCCGGTATTGATTGACAACGTTTTCATTTACATAAATCGTATTTCGATCGTGATCGAATCCCGATTCGTAATTATCGACCAGCTCATCGAACCAGGTTTGCGGAATTCCATGTTTCAAGCAAGTCTGTTCATCCCAAATTTGATCACCCACACAATTCAACAACAAAAGCTGAGCACTTGTGGAGTTCAATCTCATAGTCGATGACGTTTCCTTGGGGCACCAGTCGTAACAAAAAAGGCCACGCCAAATTTGATCTCGGCGTGGCCCTCTTTTATGAATATCTACTCGTCGTTCTTGCAATATCGGCTAAGCCAGTCAAAAAATATACGGTGCCACAACACACCATTTTGCGGTCGCATTATCCAGTGACCTTCCTCGGGGAAATAAAGGAAACGAGACGGCACATCCTGAACTTGCGCGGCCGTGAATGCCTCTATACCCTGAGTCACTGGAACCCGAAAATCTTTTTGACCATGAATAACGAGCAATGGCGTGGTCCATTCTTGGACAAAACGATGCGGCGAAAACTTTTGATATTTGCTCAAAATTTCTTCATTTTCCCAGTATGGACCACCAAGGTCCCAATTTACAAAAAACAGTTCTTCAGTCGAGCCGTACATCGATTCGAGATTGAAGACGCCGCAATGAGCGATCATGGAGCAGAATCGATCGGCACTGTTGCCCATTAGCCAATACACGGTGTAGCCACCAAAGCTCGCCCCAATGGCTGCCACGTGGTCTTTATCGATGAACTTCTCCGCGGTCATCGCATCGGTGGCTGAAAGAATATCCTTCATCGCCTGCCCGCCCCAGTCGCCGCTAATTTGGTCATTCCACTCACGGCCAAAGCCAGGTAAACCACGTCGGTTTGGCGCGACGACGACGTAGCCATTGGCTGCCATCAGATGGAAGTTCCATCGGTAGGAAAACCATTGCCCAATTTGGCCCTGAGGCCCACCTTGGCAATACGTCAGCATTGGCCATTTCTTATCCGACTTTGGATCAAAACCAGGTGGGTTAATCACCCAGCATTGAATTGACTTTCCGTCGGTGGCCTTGACGAACCGTTGCTCAATCGTCGGCAGTTCTAGATTTTCAAAAATTGCATCGTTGATTCCTGTTAGTTTCGTCTCAATCCCCTTGGATACGGTGTAAAGTTCGGCGGGTCGAAGCATGCTCGTTCGAGATACAAGAATGCTGGAATTAAGAGAATCTGCCGAGGGTATTTCACCGAAAAAGTGCCAGTTGTACCAACCGTCAGTCAGTTGCTTAAGCGTTTGGCCTTTGATTGTAATTTCAAATAATTGTGTGGTGCCATCTCGTTCAGAGTCAAAGATCATAGATTTGGAATCACTTTTCCAAACCGGTCCGTTAGCGTTTTGGTCAAGACCTTTGGTGATTTCTCTGGTCGTTCCTCGATTCCGGTTGTGAACCAAGATGCGATTGCGATCAGACTCAAAACCGGCTCTTTCCATCGAGCTAAATGCCAGTAGTTTGCCATTGGGAGAATAAACAGGATTGTTGTCATACCCCAAGCCATCTTTGCTAACATTGGTTAGCTCTCCGGTTCCATCGGAAGCGATCACATAAACGTCGCTGTTTGTAGATTCTTCCCATTTTTCAACGTCCTTCATCGTGAAGGCTATCTCTGTTCCGTCGGGAGACCAGTTGAATTGTTCCGTTCCCCCAAAAGGCGGAACCGGACAGTCCGCCTTACGTCCGGCCATCAAATCGATCGGGACTTCGGCAATTCCATCTTTGCCGAGCACACTTACATGCAAGTGGCTGTAACGATAATCATGCCATCCGTTCCAATGTCTAAACATAAGTTGGTCGATGATTCTTGCGTCAGCCTTTGGAAGATCCGCGTAAATCTCATTCGGCTCTTGATCGAGCTTGATATCGAGCGTAAACGCAATCTTGCCGCCCGTTGGCGCGACTTTGAAGTTTGAAATTCCGCCGTCAATGGAAGTCAGTTGTTTTACTGCGTGAGTTTTAGAGTCCATCGACCATGCCTGGTTGGAGGCGGACGGGTTCTCAGGATTGGTTCCTTCAAAAAACAAATGGCTTCCGGACTCATTTTCGATCCAATCGATCGACCCAATCGAGGACCACTTTTTTAGCGCGGCCACTTTTGTTTTATCGGACACATCCATGATAAAAAGATTTGAGCTGCCTTTGTCTTTTTCCAATTCATATCGTCTTATTGTGAAGGCGATTTGGCTTCCGTCGGGCGACGCCACTGCTTCCCCTAATCGACCGAGTTTCCACAGCAGTTCCGGGGTCATTCTTTTCGCAGGTGCGACTTGGCCCCATGCGATGTCACTAGATAGAGAAAGAGAGCCAAACACTAGCGTGACCAACAGCAGCAATACAACTTTCGGTGGCAATTTCATTGGTAAACCTGATTGAAGGGAAAATCAAAACGATCGGTGGCAATTCGCCGAGAGCCTACAATATAACGCGATTTCAGCTTCTTTACACCATCTCAACATTCCGCCAACTGGCGAACGATGATTCAGGCGGAAAACGCAATAAAAAGGAAAGTTAGCTGCAGTGCAGCAGAAATCCTATGCAAATGAATACGGCGATCCGTTCCACAGAAATTGCTTAAATTAATTGGCGGCCGATTGTCTGCAAATACTTCGCCGAAATAGGTCTACGGTCGTACCGCTCTCAGAAAACCCAAGGGCGGGCCTGCTTAATCACTAGCTTGCCGTCCTTGGTGATTTTGAATTCAATTTCCATCGCGAATGGGTCGCCCTGGCTTTTTCCGTAGAGTTTCTCAAAATTAAAGTGAATCCGACCCAACGCCTCTCTCAGCTGATTTTGCTGATCCGAATCCAAGATTGTTTTTTCCGGTTTGTCTGGATCCGAGGCTCGAATCATTTGCTGGCCATCTTTTTCCCACCAAGCAAGCAGCGTTTCCTCCGGGGACGATTCCGCCGATGGATTAGTCACCAAGTCTTCGCCCGGCTGGAGATTAAGGTAATAGTTCCCCTCGGTTTGATACAAAACGTCACTGGTCACGGCAACTCCGTTGGCTAACTCACCTTTGAAGTTGGGATGGAACAAGACACCCATCGCAGTCTGTTTGTGGTCAATTAGAAAAAACGCGCGTTCCTCGTAAGCTCGAAAATTCCAAAGGCTTGCAAAAACCTGTTTAACGGATTTTCCAAGGTGACCTTCACTTGGGTTGTGAGTAAACGAATCATATAACCCAGCTCCACTAAAACCGTCAAGATCTTCGTTGTTTGTGCTCGAACGGCAACGTATCGGTGTGCCGGCAGGGAACTCTTTCTGTAGAGATGAAATCTGCTCCATCATCCATTGAGGCATCTCAGACGACCTGATTCGATTTTGGAATTCAATGAGTGATTTTGCCCGAAACTCAGCGTCTGTATGAAACTGGTCTAGCTTAACCATTTGATCGAACGCTTTATAAAGCCCATTATGCTTCATGAATTCGTCATAAAAGAAAAATGGCATTACAAACCCAGAGGGCAAGACGCCTTTTTCGAGCTTAAATTTTTTCATTGCCGCAAGATTCGCCGATTTAGCTCCGTATCGGGACGCGTCGGTAAATTGAAGTTCGTCCAATGCGCTGATTTTTTTCGAACTTAAGTCACGCTTTGGATACTGTGCTTTTACCGGTCGAAGGGAAGCAAAATGTTTGTCAATTTCGGCAGCACTCGCCAGTCTGATTCGGTATCCTTGGCTAGTTACTTCGTAAAATACGGGCTTCCCAATCAGCGAAGAAATATCTTTCAAACGCCTCGCATCTTTAATGAATGCGTTGGGCACCTTGTCTTGGATCGCACGCAAATTGACATGCGACAACGGTGTTTGCCTTGTCTCCGTAATCACCCCGGCGACTCGCGGCATTTCGTTGGGAAGCGTTGGGCAGATCAATATGTCGCGTGGCGAGGAACGCAATTCATTATCGTATACTCGCAGTCTTCCAAAACCACGGGCAATGTTCAAAGGCAGAAACGAAATGTTTTTATAGATATCCGAATCGAGATAAACGGCCACATTACTATCTTCATATTTACTTTTTTCGGCTTCATAACGACTCACATTTCCCCTGAGCGGATGAAACGCAATTTTGCCTTTGAGCAACGGCATTTGTCGGATTAATATTTTTATGATCCGGTCTATGTCCTCGAATGAATAAGAGTCGTTGGGTTGAAAATCAATGATATACAAACCCGGCGTACCGTCCGGACTCGTGAGTCGCGGCATGTAAGTAATTGCGCCCCGTTCCCGACTATCGATTCCGACAAGTCTCATATAGGGCGGATGTGCCCGGTGATTTTGAGTATTCATAAAATAGACTTTGTGATCTCTCGGATCCGCTTTGTCGATGATGAATTTCACAAACTCAAGATTGGCAAGGTACGCGTCTCTGGACACTTCCGGACCTTGATAGGATAGTCTTTCAAACAAGTCTCGCGACTCGATTTTTCCGACACCTAAATCAAATGTAAGGTCTGCCGGTTCAATCCGTGGTCCCGTAGGGCCGCCTCTTCTTCCTGGTTGGGCCTGAACGCAGTCGTTGACAATGAAGCACGCGCAAATTGCAAAAACAGAGAGAATGGCCTTCATAACTGAGCTTTCTTGTAACATGAAATTGTTCGATGACTCGTAGGATACAGAAAAATTGAATCGATCATGTGGCCGAAGGTTACGTCGAATCATACGAAGGAAATTACTGATATATGATCGCACGATAGTCTGCGATTTAAACCGATAGATTCTTCAGACTAGCTATTTACTTTTGCTTCTTTTTTTTGCGTTGCGGAATGACGATCGGCTTGTCCGAAGACATAATTGGAACCTTGATGTCGGCCAGATCTAACGGCCTTATGTTGCGTCGATGACCGCCAAATTTGTATGTCGCCGGTTGGTAGGCACCAACGAAATCAATATCAAGATTGTCGGTGATCTTTGATTCCATTCCGATTCCCCAGAGACAAGCGTTGATCATCATTCGTCTGAAATCTTTGTCCAAAATGTCTTCTGAGGCCCCATAAGTCGTCGTGAACACGCGGCCTTCGGTTTTTCCGTCTTGGCTAGAATACTTTCGGATCCAAACGCCGGGGCATGGGTCTTTGTCTTTTGCAGGGTTTGAGTCCGGCGACATGTTCTCTAAAGGCTGCGCGTAGGCGAGGACAACCGAGCCTTCGACCGGCACCGTCCAATAGCCCCCCGACTGTGCCCATGGCTTTTTAACACCGGTCATAATTGAATGGGATTGAGCGTCAGGCGGAATATCAAGTCGTGTTGCCATTACGTGATTCTTGCCGTAATGCCCCGACCAAGATTCTCCCAGCACCTGCCTGCCGAAACCTCGGTGATATTCCTTCCCTTTAAATTGATAATCGTACTTCGAATGTTTTTTTCCAGCGGGAATTTTGAATGCATGCGTTGACGTACGAAGCCCAATGACTGGTCCGCCACGCGCGAGATAATCGACGATCGGTTGCATCTGGTCCTCAGGCAGGTTTTTAAACCTCAAAAAAAACACAGCAAGATCCGCCGTTTTAAGTGCCTCGGTACCCGGGAGATTATCGGCCGCAGGATCAATTTCTCCAGTCTCTGGATCAACCGTAAATAGCACAGTGCATTTGAACCCGTGCCTAATCGAAAGGATTCTCGCCAGCGCAGGTAGAGTCTCCTCTGACCGGTACTCGTGATCGCCTGCAAGAAAAACTATATGCTTTCCTACACCGATTCCAGACTTTCCTTCGTAAACAAGTACCTTACTGTTTGCACCAGACTCAATATTTTCGGATTCACCTGCATGGCTCGCGTTGACGAAACAGGAGATCACAAGACACAAAAGAACATTGACTTGCATCTTGGCGGTAAAGAGGGTTCGAAAGTCGATCATGAGAATTCTCAAATCTTGTTAGAAAGCAGGGCGTAGGCGAAGTTTTTTATCAAATCAGCGAATTAGTGTAGCAAACACGGACGCCGACATGAATCATTTAGACCGGAATGATTAAAGATTCTAAGTCTCCCAAAATCCATCTCCTATTTCTTGTTCTTTTTCCGTTTAGGCGCTTGCCGTTCGTGGGCCTTCAATTCAGTAACCACGCCTTGGTCGCCCTGGGCGGACATCCAATTTTCTAGTTGTTCAGATAATCGTGTTATTTCTAACTGATATGCCGGATCCGAGGCCAAATTATTTAGTTCAAGCGGGTCGGATTGAATATCGAAAAATTCAATCGCTGGGCGATAATGGTAGGCGTTGACAAAGCGTTTTGCCTTTGAGTCGCCTTCATTTGCTTTATTGACCATAGATTTAAAATAGTCCGATTTCGAACAAGCATTTGTAAACTTGGACTCAAAATTAAGGTTCTTAATTAATTTGTAATTTCCATTTCGCACGGAGCGAATTGCGTACGCATCGCTTCCATTTATAATGCCGCGAGTGGTCATGATTCCGTAGACGAACTCTTTGTGCGTTTTCGATTCACCCATGAGCACTGGTAGGAAGCTTTTTCCGTCGAGTCCATCAACCTCTTTTTCGCCAGCGAGATCGACAAACGTAGGACACACATCGACATATTCAACCAAGGCATCGCTGACGACTCCCGCTTGGATACGCCCGGGCCAACGAACAACCATTGCCGATTGCAATCCGCTGTCGTAGCAGGTCCATTTCGCAAATGGAAACGAGTTTCCTTGCTCAGACACCACCATCACCAACGTGTCTTGCTCCAATTGATGCTTCTTGAGCAAGTTCAGAATGCTCCCAACTTCGGAATCAAAATGGGTAATTTCGGCCAAATAATCGCTAAAATGTTTTCTGAGGACCGGTGTGTCAACAATGTAGGGCGGCAACTTAATATCCTCTGGGGGATACCTCGATGCATCTCCCTTTGTCCAGGGCGAGTGGGGCGAATTGGAACAGGCAAACAGACAAAAGGGAGTGTTGTTTGCTTTGCATTGAGTGAACAACTCATCAATTGAACCCATGTCCGGGTCCCTGCCTTTACTTTTTGGAAAATATTCAAACGGGAAAACACTTGCGGGATTGAAATGTTTTTTTCCGGTCTGAATGACACGGTAACCAACCGGCTGAAGGTAATGCGCAATACTCTTAACGTGATCGTACGCTCGAGTATGGTTCGGATAAGCGCCACTTTTAACTGGATACAAACCCGTATAAATGTTATGACGTGTTGGCGAACACATGGGCGCCGCCTGAAAACAACTACTGAACTTCATCCCCTCGCTCGCGAGGTTATCAATGTTGGGTGTAAAGGCCTGCCCGCCGTAACATCCGATGTCTCTAAAAGTGCAATCATCCGCAATGATGAAAACCAAATTGGGTGGTTCAGCGTTTTTTTGTAACGAGGAATGATTCTCACCGTTTGCGAACTCAACCAACCAGAAGACCATAAAAAACAAAATTAAGCTGACTTTCATTGTTGGCACAATTAACTCCCGGCATTGTTATTGATTAATTTTTGAACGTGAAAATGGATTTTTTTAATAGTGAAATTGGTGTGTCTAAGCTGACGTCACACAAATGGGAATGTAAGTTCGCGAATTTTGGCCATGTTGAACTGACAGTGAATTTTTAATTAACCACGACCATTCAAAATTCAATATTCCCAATTGATGAAGACTCTTTTTCAGATGTTCCAAAATGGACTAACGTAATGAATATTAGCTACAATAAGCTTGGGACATCCCCGGGGTCTAAAAGGAGACTAACGGCCAGTTTTTTCCCAAATAATAACCAGTTCGCGAGTATTGGCTATAAAATGTTTTTCTTTCCCAATAGTCAGTTCAAATTCTCGAACAGCATGGGTGAAGTGAGTGGAGGATCAATCGCTGGTTATGAATTTCAAATCAGAAATTGTTTTACCGTAGCCTAAGCATCGCCAGCTCCTATCTACATGAGCTAGATTAAAACGAAATTAGATGTCAACATGCGTCCTTGCAATCTTTGTCGAAAACCGATTGAAAATGGAGACATGCTGTGTGAAGAATGCAGTTCTATTGAAATCAAAAAATTGGCGGACGATGCAAAGAAAATTCGTGCGACCCAACCCGCACACAATGTAGAAGAGGGTGAAATTCTCGCTGATTACTCGTACGCAATAATTATGGCGATATTTTGCGTGATCGTTACCGGGATCTTTGCACTCGTCGGAGCAGTTATCAACGGTTCTCAAGGATTCTTGTGGGGTAGTCTCCTCGGTGCGGGACTAGGCACAATCGTATTTTCCGTTGCGATTCGTATCTAATTAATTCAATCAAGGTGGCCATTTTTACCGATGATGGTTACATATTCAGTCATACTCGTTTCAAGGTTAACAAAGCGAATCTTGTGCGGTTTAACCAGATAAGTAGTTGTCATTTTATAGTTAATTTCGTTGAGTAGGGATCATGAGAACTTTTAAGTTAACCTTCTTAATTTTGTGTTTAACCTCAACCGTCGCTCTCATCGGGTGCAACCAAGGTTCCGGCGGCTGATGATCGAGTAAATCTGCTGCCGGTTCGGCAGCATTCAACTTGAACTCTCCGTTAAATCTTGCCTCAGTGACGAATGTCTCAGAAGACAGCTAAGCTTGCGTCCCATCTGCGATTTTGCCGGTTGAAGATGTACTTCAAGATGCCCTAGGTAGGTCATATCCACGGACCCAAGCATCTCAAGTGCTTGGCGAGGCGTGAATTGTCTCAATCTGCGGATGAAAACTCGTCGTTTAATTTCCAACCGTCTCGGCGTTGGTCGCCAAGTCGAAAACGCTGTTTCAACCTCTTATAAATTTACCGCGCATGTTCCATATGCGTCGCAACTTTACAGGCTATTTCAGCGAAGTTTCGACAGAAGAATCCATTGAGAACGGGTTTGGTCAAACGGATTTCGCCAAGCTTTTATCTTCAGCCTGAACCTCGCGTGGTCGTCAAAGAGAAAATGGAACGAATCAGTCACACGCTGATCGGCAATTTCGGACGAAAACCAATATCAACCCACGCAGTTCAAACAAAGGCTCCCGTGATGCGGTTCATTGGGTCTTGGTTTCATGACTAGGCCTACTACAATTACGATCTGCCGCGACTTACCGCAGCAACGTTTTACTGCAAGCGCCACGCGACTTAAAACGGGTTCCCACCCCAACGATCGGCCTCAAATTTTACTGGAGTTTCTAAATGAGTATGACGCGAATTCAACATTGGGCTTGGCTTGGAATACTTGCGATTTGCTTACTCGGATGTGCGGAAGAGAAGCCAGCTTTAAAAACAGTATCGAAATCTATTCCTTCAAATCCTAAACCTCCGAAAACACAAGAAACCGCTCCGTTGATAGGTGAAATTGAAGGGAATTGGCAACTCGCTTGGGCGGACGAGTTTGATGGAAACTCGGTTGACCTAAATAAATGGAGCTTCGAAACCGGTCAACACGGTTGGGGAAATAACGAATGGCAAAACTACACCAACGGCGAAAACTCATTCGTCTCCGACGGTACTTTGAAAATTGTGGCTAAGAAAATCGGTCCCGGCCAAAAAGTCGGAGATTACACTTCATCCCGAATGAATAGTAGGCAGTCCTTCACGTATGGGAAGATAGAAATTAGTGCCAAGATGCCCGACCACAAAGGGAACGGCCTTTGGCCGGCGATTTGGATGTTAGGCGACTCTGTTCGCGGTGGGAAATGGCCTGACTGTGGCGAACTCGACATCCTCGAATACGTCAGTTTCAATGAAAATACTGTCCATTGCGCGATCCATACCAAAGCGAACAACCATAAGGACAAGACCCAGTTAGATTTCCACCAAAAACTTGAAACAGCGGAAGAAAGATTTCATGTTTACGGACTAATTTGGAACGTGGATAAGTTGATTTTTTATACAGACAACCCGACCAACGTAAAAATGACCTTCGACCGTCCAAAAGATTTCACAGCCGAAAATTGGCCCTTCGATAAGCCCGAATTCTTGCTTCTGAACATGGCCGTTGGAGGTGGTTGGGGTGGCAAGGAAGGCGTAGAAGATGAAAAAATATTTCCCGCGACGATGGAAATCGACTATGTTAGAGTGTTTCAAAAATCAAAATAGAAGCCGTCGATTTCAAGAAATCCCTTTATCTAGGATGTCACGCGAATGAAGTCTTTACGTTTAGCCGCGCTTTTTATCTCAATCTGTACGTTTTGGACATCGCCGGGATTTTCGGATGATCTGACTCGCCCCAATGTCGTAATCGTCATAACGGACGACCAAGGATACGGAGATTTAAGCTGCCACGGAAATCCGGTTTTGCAAACACCTGGGATAGATCAACTTTATGCGGAATCAGTCCGCTTGGTTGATTACCACGTCGCACCGACTTGTTCACCGTCGCGAGCGGCGCTTCAATCGGGCCACTGGACCAATCGCACGGGAGTCTGGCATACGATCATGGGTCGAAGCATGCTACGCGAAAATGAGCCTACGATCGGCCAGGTATTTTCGGACGCGGGTTACGCAACAGGAATGTTCGGCAAATGGCATCTAGGCGACAACTATCCCTATCGCCCTGAGGATCGCGGCTACACCGAAGTGCTGCGACATGGCGGCGGTGGAGTTGGGCAGACCCCTGACTATTGGGACAATGCCTACTTCGATGGAAGTTATTGGCACAACGGCAAGCCGGAGCCAGTTAACGGCTACTGCACCGACGTCTTCTTCGACTATGCCAAAAAATTCATCAAGGATCAAAAAGCTGCGAATAAACCATTTTTAGCTTACATCTCGACCAACGCGCCCCACGGCCCTTTACACTCGCCGGAAGAATTCGCCAAACCCTACCTCGCTGACCATGGTGTTGGCTTGGGGAATTTTTATGGAATGATCGCGAACATTGATGACAACGTAGCAAAACTAAGGACCTTTCTTAAAGAGGAAGGGTTGACTGAAAATACCATTTTTATTTTCACGACAGACAACGGAACGGCAAGTGGCTCCAAGGTTTTCAACGCTGAAATGAGAGGCAAGAAGGGCAGTGAGTACGACGGCGGACACCGAGTTCCATTTTTCGTGCATTGGCCAGAAGGCAACATGGACACCGCTGCGGACGTCCACCCAGTTACGCATGCGGTAGACGTATTGCCGACATTGATGGATCTATGCGGAATTAATCCACGCCAAGATTACGCCTTTGATGGCAAGAGTCTTGCGAGTTTACTGCGTGGAAAACCAGACTCCAAAACAGATTGGAACAATCGAATTTTGGTGACTGATTCGCAGCGAGTGAAAGATCCAATCATGTGGAAGTCAAGCAGCGTCATGACATCCAAATGGCGGTTAGTCAACGGCAAAGAGCTTTACGACATCGATGCGGATCCAGGGCAAAAAAATGATGTTGCCAAAGCCTATCCAGCGGAAGTTCGGCGTCTCAGGGATTTCTACCAAGGATGGTGGGAGGAACTCGAGCCGACGTTTAAAAATTCAACTTCCATCTATATTGGACATCCCAAAGATAATCCGGCGCGCCTCACCAGCCACGACTGGATCACAACCGGTTCGACGCCTTGGAATCAAGCCCATATTCGCAAAGGGGTGGACAACGAAAAATCTACTGGTTTTTGGTATGTAAACGTACATGCACCAGGCACGTACGAAATCCATTTACGGCGTTGGCCAGAAGAAGCTAATAAACCGATCAATGCAGGAGTTAAACCCGGGAAACCTGTCCCAGGTGGTCGAGCCTTTCGAGTCACACCCGGGAGAGAATTCAGTACCCTCAATGAAGGCCACGTCAAAATTTTCGACAAGGAACACACGGTAAGTTTCAAGACCGATGACGTTGAAGCCGTAATTCGTCTTGAGCTACCAGCCGGCAAAACAAAATTGACCGCGTCGTTTACCGGGCCAGACGATCAGACAGTCGGCGCATACTACGCCTACATTACACGTTTGGATGATTGAAATTCGATCCCGTTTGTGTCGAGTCTACTCAGAATGATCGCGGGAGGGCCGGCAGCGCAACTGGGATTCGCAAACTTGTACTGGTGAAATGTTAGAGCAATGTCTCGCATCGGCAATTAAACATTTATTGTTCCAACTTTTGCGTCTTTAACAAACGTTCAATTTCCACCGCCAAAAATTCAGCGTTTGTAAACTTGTCAATTCGCTCGTCAAATTCAGCACAGTACTTTTCCGCTTCTGCGAAATCACCTCGTAGCATATAGGCGAGTGCGAGCCATCCTTCGATCGCAACATCTTGGTCATCGTAGCCGTAATTCAAAGGCTCAAGCCGGTCTGACTCGATAAGAAACTCGATGGCATCATCGTAATTTCCTAATTGAATTTGAATGATTCCGATAATTAAATTCGTTCGAAAGGATGGGAACGTCGCCTGATACTTCATGCATGTGTCCAGCATGGTGGTAAGATCCGACTTGGAGAGATATCTCGGCTGAATCACTTTAAGCAATTTCAGCACTTCAATTTCCACAGTTGGGGAACTCAGAATATCTACCGCGCGAGCGCCAGCATTGCTTGAATCTCTAACTGTGATGCGACCACCTTGGTTTCCGGAAACCAATTTTTTTCCATCGTCGGAAAATGAAACATGCCCAAACTCATTGTTCCCAGAATCAAGAAGTTCGAATAAATCTACTCCGGTGGAAATATCCCAGATCTTTATCGATGCGTCATCACCGGCAGACAGTAAACGCTTGCCATCTTTCGAAAAAGTGAGCGAGCCGATTTGCCCAATGTGAGCATTTTCAATCGACAAAATTTCCTTGCCAGTCGCCGTCTCCCAAACCCAAAGCTCACCTGTATATGTACACGCGCCAACCAGATGACCTTGGTGGCTGAATACAGACTGCCAAATCTCACTTTTTGGCCCCTTCAGCGTCCGTAATACCTTAAACGTTTTAGCATCCCAAAGTTTGCTGAGCTGGTCGTCACTTGAGGTGACAATCATTTTCCCGTCGCTTGAATAACTGGCGGACGAAACCTCTGAGCTGTGATCGGACAAACTGGCGATTTGAGCATTTGTTTCAAGGTCAAAAATACCCGCTGTTCCATCTGAACTCGCCGTAATAATAAACCGCGAATCCGGAGAAAAATTCAAATCCCAAATCGCAACGAGGTGGGCTCTAAACTTTCGCTGAAGATCGAAGCCATCGGCGGTCCAGACCGAAACAAACCCGCTCTCATCTGCCGTCGCAAATACGCTTCCATCGGGTGCGTAGGCTGCACCAATCGCTGGCACATCCAAATTCTCTCCCATGGTCTTAATGATTTCGCCAGACATACAATCCGTGATGGTAATCGTTCCATCTTCACTGACACTGACAACGCGTTTTCCATCGGGAGAAAAATCAGCAGCCCAGACGACATGGGAATTCAAGGGGGATTCTTCGAATGAGTGTGCGTCTATCGAAATTGTGTTCGAGTTTTTATTGAAGGCCCAAATCTTCGCTGTATGATCGAGTGAAGCAGTTAGGATTTCAGCACGCCCAGGAAGAAAAATCGCGCTGGTGACTGATTTAAGATGGCCTTGGAATTGGCGATTGCGTCCTCCATCGAGATCCCAAAGAATAGCAGTATTGTCATCAGATGCCGACAAGACACTTTCCTCATTATTGGAAAAGCAAACACTTTTCACCGGCCCATCATGTCCCGAAAATGATTTTATTAATTTGGAATTTTCTAATTCCCAAACCAAAACCGAATTGTCTGAATACCCGCATGTCATTAACTTCCCGGTTGGAGATAAGGACATTGCAGTCAATACCGAGTCGGAATGATCGTGAGTAGTGTGCAGTGAATACTTACCGTTTTCTTTTCGCCAAATATGAATAATCCCTTCCATGCCCGCGGTTGCGAGGACCTCCCCATCGTCGCTAAAGCTAAACATAGCGTCATCTGCCGCCAAAGCCGGCAGGGCATCAACCAACTCATATTGGTCCAGTGAAATAAACTGATAGGGAAGGCGTGAAGTAGAATAATCTTTAAAAGTATAAACCCGTCCTTTGCTTAAGAAAGTATCTTTTACGTCCATCCCAAACAACAATAAATCACTACGAGGGCAAAACTGTAGTTCTCCAACATCGCTGATGTACGGACCGCAAACCTTTTCTGTAGTAAGGGTAACCAGGTTCCAGATATAAATTTTGTTATCCAGATCGCCGCACGCAAGTCTATCGCCATCAGCCGAAAAACTTAAACATGTCGGCGTACCGGTCGTCCTAAATTGAAATATTTTCTCGTGCCCATCCACCAGCCACAAATAGACGCAGTTGTCTCTACCGGAGGTCGCCAGCCACTTGCCGTCGCGGCTTACAGCGGTCGCATTGACAGCATCTGCATGCCCATATAGCGTACTTTGGCTGGTGTTGAACTCGGACCAAAGGTAATCGACTTCCCATCCATGTTCGCCATCTTGGCTCAGCTCATTTAATATTCCGATCGCTTCTGTTGCCGCACCTGTTTCCCAATGATTCCAAGCAAGATTAAGCTGCGCTGATAACAGCCGGCTCCGCAATCTCTGCTGCGTCTTATCAAGATTCGCATTGGTCTCTTTTAGCTGCAAACCAGCGGCATCGCTTTCTTTAGCCGCTAAACGCGCCGTCGCACCTTCATTCATTGCCCAAATAAAAGCCACGCTGGTAACGATGATTCCAACAATCAAAAGGGTAACGAACGAAGATACCGAAGCCACAAAGCCTCGATTGCGTTTTACGAACTTGCGGATCGAATAAATTGTGGAATGTGGGCGCGCTAGAATTTTCTCATTATTCAAATACCGATTCAATTCTGACGCCAAGGCGTTGGCGGTCTGATACCGTTGTTTACGGTCCGACTCCAACGCTTTCATAACAATACAATCTAAATCACCTGTGAGTTTTGACGTTAATTCGTCAGCACGGCAATTTCGGTTGATCAACGCGTCTGAGTCAAATTCCGAAACGCTTTTAACTTTATTGCTTGGCTTCATCGGAGTTTTCTCCCGAATGATCGACAAAGCTTCCAAAAGAGGCATCTTTGCGAGATCGCCATCGTCAATAGGGGTCACGCCCAGTAGTAGCTTGTAGATCATTACACCCAGCGAATAGATATCGCTTCGCGTATCGACATCGACGTTTGATGTCTCCGCTTGCTCCGGACTCATGTACTGAATTGTACCTACCACTTTGCCGATTTCGGTGAACAGAGTCTTGTCGGTCAGTGTCAATTCGTGAAGTTGGGATTTGGCTAATCCAAAATCAATAACTTTTGGAACTGGAACGCCATCGCATTCCGTAACCAACACGTTGGAATGCTTAAGATCGCGATGAATGATTCCCTTTTGATGTGCATGCTGGATCGCCCGACATACTGGAATCATCAACTCGAGCCGTTTGTTTAAGTCAAGTTTTCGGTTGTCGCAATATACATTTAGAGGTTCACCTTCAACCAATTCCATGACAAAATAAGGATGGCCTTCGGCAGTGGTCCCCGCATCTAGAATCTTGGCGATATTCTGGTGATCCATCAACGCTATCGCTTGCCGCTCGGCCTCAAATCTTGCATTGGATTTTTTGGAATTGAACCGGTTATTGGTGACCTTTAATGCGACTCTTCGCCTGACCGGTTCGTCTTGCTGGGCCAACCAGACAGTTCCCATACCGCCCGATCCAATTGGTTCAATGAGGCGGTAGCGGTCAATTACCATTTCAGGCGCCCGAATCGGTTGTTCAACCCAAGCCAAGTCGCCGGTCTGCGTTTCGGATGAAGGGTCATCACCAACATCGAAGCAGGTGGCATCAAGTTGTATCGCGGAGGTTAATTCACCTGCAGCACTGAATTCGTCGTTCGACTGACTTCGCAGCACTTGCTCGACCAGCATCGAAAATTCGTCACCGAAATCACTAAGATTGTCAGGGGACGAGTCGGTTACCGGTCCTCTCCGCAATTGGATATCAAGCGTGACTATTCGAGTAATCAGCTTGAAACAGGGTGACTCGACACGACTGATGAATTTTTCCAAAAAGTCTGGGACGCCAAATTCAAACTCCGAACCATAGCGTTTTAGAATGCTTTGAATTTCGTCTTCCGATCGAGATTCCATAAATTTCCGACCCGCCAAATAAAAAAATAACCTACGTAATAGTTTAACGTCAAATTACGACCGTGCAGGCGACTTCTCTACATTTTAGACGGGTTGGATTGATGCACTTAACGTTAATATTCTTTTTGTTTCGGTCATTTAGGGCGAAACTTGAAACCGTATCCTAATCGCGGAGATGGATTCTAAGGGTTTTCACAATTTCTCCTACCTTAGGGGGGAGGTGAGAACACCTAGCTGGCCGCAGCGATTTGTGTTTTGAGCGCGACGATTCAAGTAGACTACCGAACCGTTGACGTTGAAGAAAACGCCGACCCAGACTGTCATCCAAATTTCCCGGTGTTTTTAGAGTTCTTCTTTGGCAAAAATCAGGCTGCAATTTGTGCCGCCAAAACCAAATGAATTGCTAATGGCATACTTAATATCAGCCTCTTGCATGGTCTTGACCACTGGAAGATCTCCTACCAATTCGTCTGGGTCTTCCAGATTAATGTTGGGTGCGATAAATCCATGTTGCATCATCAGAATTGTGAAAATTGCCTCTTGAGACCCAGCGGCGCCGAGAGCATGACCGGTCATCGATTTAGTGGATGAGAAAGGTGGAACGTCTCCGCCGAAGACATTCATCACACCCCGCAGCTCTGAAGTGTCACCCACCGGGGTCGAGGTTCCATGTAAATTAAGATAATCAATGTCGCTTGGTTGCAGGCCGGAATCTTTCAGTGCCGCGGCCATGGCCTGTTGTGCACCGACGCCATTGGGAACCACCATTTGGTCTCCATCGCACGACGCAGCGGCTCCGGCAACAATCGCATAAATGGTTGCGCCACGAGCTTTTGCAGCTTCCAATTCTTCGAGAACGAGGATGCCCGCTCCCCCAGAAAATACAAATCCGTCACGAGCTTTGTCCAACGGGCGGGAGGCCCGGGTTGGATCATCATTGAACGCTGAAGAAAGGGCGTTCATTCCATCAAATGAACCCGCCGCGTAGATATTTACATCCTCGGAACCTCCGACGAAAACTCGATTTTGGCGACCCGAACGAATCGTATCGAGCCCCAGCATGATTGCGTGCGCGGATGTAGCACACGCCGAAGTAATGGTATACGAGTGTCCGTGAATCTGAAAAATACTTCCCAAGTTCGCTGACAACGAAGATCCCATGATCAAAGGAACATGATAAGCTCCAACTTTTGCTGCTCCCCGTTTATCAAGACGCTGACACATGAAGTAGACATCGGTGATACTTGCCCCGGCTCCGGTACCAACAATGATCCCGGTGTCTGGCGATTGAACCTCCTCATCGGTCAAACCGGAATGTGCAATCGCATCCTTCATTGCTGCAGCTGCCATTAAGGCCGGCTGACCAAGAAATCGACAAACTTTTCTTTCGAATAAGTCTTCGAGACCGTCCGTCGAGATGTTTCCTGCGACTTGAGATTTGAACTTGTGTTCAACCCAATGTGGCCTCGTCGACACAATTCCGGATTTACCGGCTTTTAATGCCGCTGTGTTGACGTCGATTCCATTGCCTAACGCACTGTTAATGCCAAAGCCGGTTACTGCAACTTGTCTATTGCCCATATTTATTTTTATCAATCGGGGACGTTCGTCCACCTTCGGTGTTTGTCGATTGTGTATTTCACTCGGCCTACGAGCGGGTCGCTACACTGCACTCATTAGAATACCAAAATGGATTGAATTGGAAAAACGGGGGCAGCCATTTTTCGCGTCGATTCCTTAACTTGGGAAGAAAAATAGCGAGTTGACCGTTGTAATCGCCCTGCTTTTAAGCGCAGAAAGCTGATTATCACCCTGTGATTCAACAATTGTGCGCACTGCTATCAAACCCAAATTCAAAACGTTTCCCTGCCCTCCCCCGAACGTCGTTTGAAATCTCCATTTTTCTAAACGATTCGCTTTGCTGAAATGTCAAGATGCGAAGCTTCCGCTGACTTGAACGATTTTCAATGCCTAGCAAACACGGTGAAATTCACTGCGAATTGGGCATTTGTTAGCGATCCGAATCACTTGTCGAGTCCGCTTCGAATGATTGTTACCGTGCTGGGGCTGGCGATTTTCTCAACATAAAAATCGATTCGTTCACGTTCTAATTTTGCTTTGGAATCAGGATCAGTAGCCAGTTCCGACTGAAATTGCTTCACGACAGCTTCTGCCGCTTTTTTCCCGGCGAGATACCGAGCATTGGCCACCTCGCCATGATCGGCCGCTAATCGATCACAGTTCGCCAAATCCTGGCGATCTGGCATGCGTGGCGGAGGAGCCCAGTTCCCAAGTTCGGCAAGCCCTCTAAGCCGACCGGCCCATTCTAATCGGTCTAAATTTTCTCGGCTGTAAGATTCGCCTGCCTTTTCCGGCTTGGGGATCTGCGTCAGCAACTCTGCGATTTTCGCAGTCCCAATCTTATAGTGTTTTTTATAAAAATGAATCCAAATGACCGCTTGGTGCGAAACCAGAAAGTCTGAGTGAGACAAGCGAATGCTTTCTAATATCTCAAGTGCTTCGTTGATCTTTCCAACGCGAATCAAGAGAATTCCGCAAGCCAGCATGGGGTCCGGCTGTCCGCCCGCAAGTCTTTCCGCTTCGATCGCCTCTGCTCGGATTTCTGGCTCTTTCAAACCTTTCTGGTCAAGTTTGGACAACAATGCGATCGTTGCCTGCCTCGCCGGTTCAGAAAGGCGGGGCGGCGTATCATCTGGAAGAATAAGTTGGGGGTGCTGCGAGCGACCGGTCGAACTAGCCAATTCTTCAACCTGATCGGTTACGTACGTGGTAAATTCAGTTATTTCAATGTCGTTATCGCGTTGCTGATCGGCTTCACCGGAAAAAGCCTCAGCCAACGACAAACCAAACAGACTCTTATCGGGCTCCTTGGACGACTCCAGTCCCGTCTCTCCTTCCCCGCAGCTCAAAAGAATATAAGTGGACTTTGGAAAACCACCACGTTTCGAGGACTGAATCAACTCAACCATTGATAATCCGCTGACCGATTTCCCTGAATCGTCGGTGCTACAGTCGAGCATTAACAACTTGCGACTGGCATTCGAGGCGTCTATTTCGTCAATCAACCAATCCAACGCTAAGCCAGTTTCATCCATTTTGGATTCAACGAATTCTTTCGTGGCTAAATAGGCTCGATCGCCTTTTTCCAAATAGCCACGGGTCGTGACGTAGACGTAGAGTTCATCATTTGAACTTAGCCGATCAAGTAAATTAGGTATCTCATTTTTTAAGCGAACACGACTTTCATTTTCGAAAACAGAAATCTGATTCTCGGGGACAGCAAAACGATTTACCAACGATTCTTGCAATGACTGAAGGTCTGAAACTGCTGTCCGATTCTCTTTCACTGAGCTGGAATCAAAACTCTGGTTACCAATTAGGATGACCCAGCGATTTCGATTTGCCATCCGCGTGGCCTCAAGCGAGATCAGTGGAGGAACATCTGCATCCGGGGATGCGTGATTTAACTCAATTGTATCGCCTGGTCGAAGGTCAGCCAATTCAACCACGCTTAAACCTAACTTAATGCTGGTCTCGGGTGTGATCTTATACTGCTGCATTTCGGTCGAATCGATACTTTTTACGTCGATTACATTGCCGGCATAGTCGATCGACGAAATTCGACCCATGTCAGCAAAATCTCGATAGGCCTCGAGCGCTTTGATCTTTATATCGTGACGAACTTTGACCTGATCCCCCACTCGAATATTCACCACACCCAAGAGTTTTTGGTCAATGGAGGCAAGGCCGTTTAAGGTTATGGAACAGCCAGGATCAATCGGAAGGGTGATCAACTGTTCATTGCCGCCTCCACTGTCGACTCCAATCGTAATCGTTCCATTGGGCGGGTCGAGCTTCCTAATGACACCCTCGAACGCGACCAGACGTGTCGCCAAGACCTTGAGTGCGACCATTCCAGATTCATCATCGGACAAGTCAACAACGACTTCGTCGCCCTCGGCCAGTTCCAAAAAAGTCAATGGCTGGCCGTCTTTTTCAGTTTCCTCGTTTACGCTAATTACGGTTTCACCAATCGAAGCAAGTTCAAACACCTCACCCTCGTCCGTGCCACCAACTACAGAAACCTCAATTTTGCCATTTTCGCTATCAACCGACGTTAGCACACCCTCATGCGTCTCCGGTCGAAAAGCGACGACTTCCAAAAACCCCGAAGCGGTTTCGGTTTTTGGGCGAGTGTAAACAATTGTGCGATCGCCTAATTGAAGGTCATTGAGAAGACGTTTTTTTCGATTGATCTGGACGACATCAGCGGCGCTGAGTTTGTATTCTTTCCAGTCTTTCCCTAGATCGATCACGAATTTTTGGTCGATCGGCAAAACATTTTTGACGATCCCCCGCACCGGATCAATGACTTTAGCGACTGGCTTTGGTCGCGGTTCTTGAATGGCCCAGAAGATAATGCCCGTAACCATCAAGCTTAAACAACATGTAGCCAACGCTTGTATTCGGTGTTTACGTTTTTTCTTTTTCGCTAATTCATTTGCTTCGGCCTCGTCGTCTCGGATAGCTTCTCCGATGAGTTTGGTTCCGCCGGTCAAGTCATCGATTAGTTCTTTGGCTGTTTTGTATCGTTCACTTTGTTGTTTCGATGTCAGCTTTTGGAGTACCTCCGCCAAATCGTCTGGGACACCTTCAAGTACCGTTTGAATTGCCGGAAATTTACGGTCGGCCGAACAATGCCACATCATCCACGCCATTTGCTTGTCGCGACCAAAAGCAATCAAATCAGGGAAAAGCGAATCGAACTCGGGCCCGATCATTAACTCGAGAGCAGAAAATCCAAGGGAATAGAGATCACTGGCGGTGCCTACCTCGCCAAAATCTTCGGACACCAACTCAGGCGCCATATATTTGGTCGTTCCCTTTAAAAGACTTCCTTCTTCGTCGCTGGCCCTTCTCGCTAATCCGAAATCTCCGAGTTTTACCACATCCTGCCGACTCAACATTAAGTTTTCCGGCTTCACATCGCCGTGGGTGATTTCATTTTTATGTAAGCAATCCAGTCCACGAGCGACTTGGAGCAACATCTCACGAATATCCTTGACCGGCATTGGGCGATCGCCGTAGATCTGCTTGAGGTTTCCCTTCATTAGCTCAAGCACAAGACAACCTTTCGATTTCATTAAATCGTAGATTGTCAAAATATTCGGATGCTCGACATCGACGAGAAGCTGCGCTTCTTTCCAGTATCGCGACAGTTTGTCCTTGTCATCGAGAAATTGACTGCGTACTCGCTTGACCGCGACATTTCTACCAAGCTTTGTGTCTTCGGCGGAGTAAACTTTCGCATACTCACCCTCACCAATGAGGACTAGCTTGTCGTAGCGCTTTTTTGATCGATCTTTCGCCATGTCATTTTTGGAATCTAAGGGGAGTGTTCGCTAGTCAAATTAATTTGACCGTATACTATTTTCACTTCGCGCGCTTTTTGGCGTCTTTTAACAACAGGGAAACATGCTTTTCAAGTTCTTTATCTCCGACCGGACTGCCAGTCAGTCCTGCGTATTTAACTAGGTTTTCGTTCTTAAACCGCAACATTACTTTTTGATAGTAATTGGATTCAGCGGAATAATCTTTTCGGGAGTGAGCGCGCTGGGCTTCCCTTAGCTCTCTCTGGTAGGGTTTCAATACTTGATCGTCTCGTACTTGGTAAAACCTGACCACGTCATTACGCGCCGATTCCACCTCTTTTTTCGCGTCGGGTTGCCCTGATTCGATAAGAAATAACATCCCACCTGAACTAACAAGGCTAAAGCATATCAGAAGACCAACGAAAATCGGATTTGATTTCCATCCGCCCTTGTCGGAAATTCGCGGCTTCACTTCATCTGCTAAAAGCAATGTGGGCAACTTGCCGTCTTTGGTTAATTGTGGCTCCACGGTCTCTTGTTGAATTATTTTTGCAACGGTGGGAGGGTCGATCGTCTCCGCCGGGACTTCCGCTGAAGACGAGGATTCACTCTTTCGGGTTTCCGGAACCCGCTCCGTTTCGACCGACATTACAGCCGAGGATATTGTTTCTACTTTTTTCTTTGACTTACGCTTCTTTTTTGGCGGCATCAAGGGAGCGGTGGAACGTTCAAGTTGAGTTACCGACCCAGAACCTTCTGTCTCCCTTTCGGAGACTGCAGTCGGCAGCGGTACGGCCCGCAACGCAGGTTGTTTCGCGTTCGAAGACGACTTCCTTTTTCTTTCTGATTTTGACTTTCGATGGACTTCGTCCGGAACAAATTCCAAATCGCATTTTGGGCATCGAACCGGATGGCCCTTGAGCTTTTCCGGAACGCCGAGTTTCCCACCGCAGCTTGGACAGTTTTCGTTTTTCATAACTCTTGTCTAAATGAGTTTGGATACAAACTATTAGAGGCTTTCTCTCAATCTTGAGCTAGTCAATGTTAAATCCAAAGATAAGAAAATTAAGCGCAAAGGGACCGATAATCACGATCACCGTCGCCGCCATCACAAGCACGCCCGGGAGTAACATTTTGACGGCCGCTTCGCCCGCAATTGCCTCGGCGCGTTGAGATCTTTTCATTCGCAATACATCGGCTTGGGTTCGAAAAACAGCCGATAACGGCGTACCCAATTGCTCTGCTTGTAACATCGATCCGATAATGCTTGTAATCTCATCATCCTGAAGCCGATCCCGCATCGACTCAAAGGCCTGCTTCCTTGTTTTTCCGAGATTCATATCCGTCAGTACCCTGGCAAACTCCTGCGACAAGGCGTGACCCCGATACTCGCTCACCGCCTGTTCCAGGGCGTGAAGAAACGTCGTACCAGCTTCCATCAGAAGCGTCATCAAATCTAACATGAACGGCATGCGACGCTTGATATTTGTAAGCCGCAGCACTGCCTTGCGACGCAGATTCCTTCGCAACAAGATGATAAAGACAAACGTAAAAACCACCCCCATGACGATCCCAAATCCCCCCATCCACTGGACGCAACCCAAAATGAGAAACGGAGAGATCAACAGCCCAATTAGCTGCAACTTCGCTAAGTATTCCTCTGGCAGCCAGGTTCGTGGTAAACCGGCAGCCTGAATTTCTCGGTAAATTGACGGCAGGAAGTCGCGGAACGCTCCGCGGTTTAGTTGCGCAAGTATTCGAATCACAGGTTGAAAAATTCGATACATCGAATCATTTCGCCGCAAATCATTAATCCGACTGACATCAAATCGCCATTCGTTTCCTTGCTCAAGGTCGCCTGTTTGCAATGAACGAGCCACCCACCAAGCGAACATAAAAACCGACGCTGCCGTGACGACAGTCGGGATCGCGGCAGCAGGATCCGCTGCGGCGAGAAATTCAAAATTAGTGGTGTTTAACAGATTCACAGCATTGTCGGGTTTAATTGAGTTTCAGAAACAAGTGGTGGAATAAAATTAGTTAATCACAAAATTAGTTAATCACAAAATTAGTTAATCACAAAATTAAATGTCGGCTGCCAAGATTGAACGGGACCACAGCCACGCAGATACATTTAAAAGAATTGCAACCGAGAGCATAATTTGCCCGGGAAGGGTAGAAAACAAACGACCCGTATTGACCGGATCAACAAAGTAATAAACCAGTAGAATTACTGGAGGGGCGATCGCCATGTAAAGCGCGGATTTTCTAGCCTGTGCCGTTTCGGATTCAATTTTCCTCTCGAGCCGTTGAAATTCGCGTACCGAGTCAGCAATGCGCTCGACCGTCTCATTTAGCTTTCCACCGCTCTCCCGACTCGCCAACATCGCCGCGGCAAACATTGAAAAGTTTTCACTTTGCAACCGCTGTTTTGCTTCTAGGAGCGTCTCCTGGAGCGTTTTTCCCATCGAGTACTGGCCAACCATGTGTTGGAATTCGAGACGGATGGGACTGGGAGACTGTTCGGCTAAAATTTCCAATGCTTGAGCGAGAGAGAGACCTGCTCGAATCGCTCCGGCAAGTGTCGTCATACTCCCGGCTAGTTGATCCTCGATTTTCAATCGTCGGCGCTCCGCCATTCGCCGCAATAAATACCATGGAAAAGGCCCCATTAAGGCAACCGCCATGAATGCGAACACGGGATTGCCGTAACCAAACCATAGTCCCACCAGCGCAATGACCATCAAATAGATCCAACTGGATAGATACATCCGTAACCGTGGAGCCACGATGCGCATCGCCTTCAATTTCTTGCGGACGTCAGCTTCTATCAAATCGATCATCCGGCTAACCCAGTCCCGACTCATCCATGACGCAACGCCAACAGCGATGCCCATCAACGTGCTTAAAAGTAGGGTGTCCGGTGTGCTCATAAAACTTTGTGCTGGAATGCTAGGAGGCTGAAGGATCAATGGAGAATGAATGATCTTGTATTGTTATGGCAAGAGTTCCGCATTGGGTGGATTGCCAGTGAGGTTTCTTGCTAGTGGAGGTTTTGATTCGATCATCGCCGCCCCTGACTGGGGCATCCGATCTTCGTGGTACAGGAATCTCAAATCCAGTAGATTCTTATCAACCAATTGGTCTACAAACGTTGGAAGACGCCCAGTCGGTCGCAGCATGATTCCATCCCGCGCGTTAAATATATCGGTTACGGTGAGATTACCAGTTTCCTCATCCATTCCCTCCACCTCTGAAATTTGAGTCACCATCCGGCGGCCATCTTGCATCCGGGTTAGCTGAACCACTAAATCAAGAGCCGAAGCAATTTGCCGGTGAATCGCTTTGATCGGTAATTCTACGGCCATTAGAACTAACAACTCGAGCCGTTCGATTACCTCGTGGGCGCTGTTAGCATGCACGGTTGTCATCGAACCATCGTGTCCGGTATTCATCGCCTGCAGCATGTCTAGCGCTTCGCCACCGCGACATTCACCAACAATTAAGCGATCCGGTCTCATGCGCAATGCATTTTTTACTAAATCGCGAGCAGTGTATGCACCCGTTCCCTCCACATTGGCGGCGCGTGTTTCCAAAGTGACAACGTGCTCTTGGTGCATCTTTAACTCGGCCGTGTCCTCCACGGTAACGATCCGTTCTTTCGAAGAGATAAAACTGCTCATCGCGTTGAGCATGGTCGTTTTACCGCTGCCGGTTCCGCCGCTAACCAAAATATTACGACGATTGCCCACCGCTGCTCTTAAAAATGCGGCGGCTGAACTGGTTAAACTTTGTTTGTTAATAAGCTCTTCTATCGTCAGGCGATCCTTTGGGAAGCGCCTAATCGTGAGGCAGGGACCCGAAACGGAAAGCGGTGGAATGATCGCGTTAACACGCGAACCGTCTGGCAAACGGGCATCCACAAGGGGCTGGCTTTTGTCAATCCTTCGTCCAACTTGAGCTACAATCCGCTCAATCACTGACTCCGTAACGTGATCGGAGATAAAACGACGGCCGGATTTTTCAATCACACCATCCGTCTCGACATAAATCTGATCGCTTGAGACAACCATGATCTCGGTAATGGTCGGTATACGAAGCAAATCCTGAAGAGGTCCAAATCCGAATACAGTATCTTTGAGGTCTTTTTTCAAGGCTCTCAGAATCACGTATTTGCGCAACTCGCCATGGAGGAACCTTTGAAACGATGGAAACACTGATTGTGCATTTTGATCAACAATCCGTATCTTTTCACTCGTATCGGTCGGAATGTCAATCTGCAACTTATCCTTCAACATCCGAATTAGATTTTCCAACTCGAGTTCCCGCTCGGGAATTAACGTTGCTGGAATATCAAATTCGTTGCAGGCCAGCGGTGCCAATTTTGCCGCATCTTGACCGCCCTCAAGAATAATTTGATTGGTAAGTAAATCCCGAAGGACCAAACCAACAACGCTATTTAACAGGTCTTCATTTTCTTCTGAGAAAACCTGCATTTCACGACAGCAATCCTCGATGTTGTGTTCCAGTAAAAGAATGCTTTTTTGATCTGGCGTGCGAGAACTCTCCATACCCACTAGATCGAGCCGCTCGAGAAGTTGCTTGTGAATCTTTTGCTCAAGATTTGCCATCACCTTACGAACGTGCCCGTCAAACTCTTCGCGACTCACTTGAGGTAGTGTCTCGAGCTCAAAGCTAAGTGTGTACGGCCAAATTCTCACCGGCATCCCAGTATCGAATTGTGCGGATTCTCCAACTCCAATCTCAGTTTCCCCAATCATGCACACATTCAGGCCAATGTTTTCGAGTTCGAATACATTATCCTTTCGACGCACGATGGCGTGACGGCGAGAAACCAATGGGCTTTCCAAAATCAACATATTGGTATCATCGCGACCGATGGTAACCTCTACGTCGACGGGAGTCCCGGATTCGTCTTTATCATCAATCTCGAAGATAGAGCGACGACTCTCGTTAATTTTGTTAAACCAAATTTTCACGTTTTTTCTTTCCGTTCATTTCTTCAATGAAAATTACTCCGCTCGTGGATGAAGCAGCACGCCCGCTTTTCGAAAGCCCGCAGAATTAATTCGTTGCAATAACCTTTCCGCGTTCGGTTCGTATCGGTCTCCCATTTTGGTAACGGCTATCCCGATGACGTTTTCCTGGCCGCTCGACGCACCAGACGCACGAGAGACCTGAAAACTGCCCAGTCGCCCACCCAATGAAATAATCCGAAAAGGGCCGATTGTCTCAGAACCGCCGTAGATCATTGGCTGATTCGGTTTCTTTTTGTTCCCGCCCTCCAAATCCCATGCGGGTTCTTCCGAGCCTTCCGGCGGAACGACTGCCGGCACAATAGATTTCACCGACGGAGCGGCAACGTAAAATGAAACCGTGTCTCCGGGTGAAACCAGCGAAGAAACGAATGATCCACCATCCACCGGTATCCAAACGGCATCTTCATTCGGATTGAGATTTAGCTCCGCTGGCGGCGTCTTTAACTCCTGCAGCAGGATGACATCTCCCGTCTGGTATTCCCTGACAGCTTTAAGACCTATCACCGTAAATCGATCTTCGTATAGGACCGCGGATTCATTCAAAAAACCGACCCGTTTTTGTGGAACATCCAGCGCAACCAGATGCTTTTCTAAAAACGTATCCCCTGGTTTTAAGCTAACGTCTTCATCAATCGCAACGAAAGAGACCATTTCAATTTCTTTTGATTTGGTTTCGAGGTAATTCCAATTCAACACCCCCGCAATCATCGCGAGTGAGACGGCAATTAATAGACCGATTGCGTTATTCATATTTATTTCCTTCTCTCAGAGTAAGTTCAGACTGGCTCGTATCGGCCGTCTTGCCACTCGATTTCTTCATTAGTATTCCGGTTAACGCTTTGCCCTGAGGTTGAGTCAATTGAACGCGAACTTCCAATATTTTCTTTCCGTCTGCCAAAACAACCGAACTGTTCCAACTTGTCTCTACCCTTTGTATGTTTCTCAATTCGCAATGGTGATCTTGTTCGAAACGACGATAAAACTCAATCGCCTCTTCTAAGTCTCCCCCCGCAAATCCGATGACCGAACCTCCCAGTTGGTCGGACAAAGAGAGATTCTTGGTCGCCTCGGGTGGAATTAATCGATCTATCCACTGGCTGCTCTCCTCTGTAGCGGAAGTACCAACAAAAGTCGTCCACTGATGCTCACCCGCTGGCATGGCCATCGCCCATACGGCCATCCGGGAGCGTGAGGCACGTTCGACTTGACTTGAATCGCTGGGCGACCCATGATCGCAATCATCACGTATTCCTATCGCTGTCGGAAACCCGGCAAACATCGGCCTGAGACGTTCGCAGAAAATTCGGTATGTCCCAGGTACTGACTCCACCGGTTCGGTTCCGTTTCGAGCTTCGATAAATTTCTTCTCTTGCACCCCAATTGTTCCGAACGGCTTCACGTCGTTTACTAATTGCTCTCGACAAAGGCTTTCGAGCAAATCGAAGACGTCGTCGATCTCACCCGTAAAACTCGATCGACTCAGTTGATACCCAGCGTCGCCAAATTCCAAATTACATTGTTGAAACGTAGGCCAATCCTCAACAATGTCCAATTTATCCGAGTTAATCGGCGTTTTCGAAGGCAGAACCGATGAAATAAGCTCTGGTCCAAACGTCATAACGATCGCAATGACTAGGCCGGTCGCAATCAAATTGCTCGTCCAGCGGATTACCTTGCCGACAGTCGATCCGATTGTGTTAGTTGGCCCCGAGGGAGCAGCCGAATGCTTGCCATTGGACTCAGCGTGAGTTGACTCCAAAGGATCCGTTTCCCGTTTTGCTGATTTTTTATTTCCCATGTAAACCGACAATTGACTCAAACTAGCCTATCGTTCCCCCGCTCGTTCACGCAGCCGTTCAATGTACGCCTGCAATTCCTCAATTTTTCTCTCCAACTCCGCGATCGCTCCATCAGATAGCGGAGGAATCGACTCATCAATCTGTTGTCGGTACAATCGAATCGTACTATTGGCCATCGTCTGAGGCAGTCGTTCGATAGAGCGTAAAAGCCCTGTGACATATCGTTGCCGTACCCAGCCAACATCTAATTCGTAGTTCCGCGTGCTAATCCTTGGATGAAAATCGGGCGCGCTGCCACTCCAAGCGATAAATTCCGGATCGTCTTCCAATGCAATTAACAACTGCCGCTGCGGGTTATTTTCTATCGCCGAGATGGCAGCAATCACTGGTCCAGAACCTCTCACGAAATCTAAATCGAGATCGTATATGCGAGGAATGCGGCGTGAATTATTCGAAATTCCCATCTCAGAATGAGTGAAAAAATCGTCGAGATATTGATGTTCGGTATCATAAGAAATTTGCCCCAAGCCAGGCAACAGCGGCGGGGTGCGCTGTATCTGAGCACCGCCTTGAATTACATCGCGGCTAAAATTCAGCACATTCGAATCGACGTTTATCTGTGAAATTGGTCCCCTAATTACTGGAGCCTGGGTGACTGAAAATTGATCTAAATCACTCAGTTGCGGACCACCGTGACGATCGAAAGTGGCCGACCTGGGCCACTCGGCAGGATACGCTTCCCAATTTACCCAGCGGGGATGCCGGTTCCGCCAACCAACGTTCCGAGCGACGACTTCCGAACGAATTTTCCAACTCGCGGCATAGCCAAAGGCCACCAAGGCGGCGACAAACGCCATCAATAGCGGCAGAGTTAACGCCATTTCGACGGGAGCTAATCCTCGCCTGGGGTCACCACCGGTTCTCGAGACACTCTTTCGACCAACTCGATCTCTACGTCGTCCAAAGAAATTGCGAAATCTAGTGGGTGTTGAGCTGTTGAAATTCTTCAACATTAATCCCTCCTAGGCTTGGCACACTAATGGATAAATTCTGAGGTGAGGTCTGTAAAATCTGTGATATCGCCGGAGTCGTCGCGGGGACTAATCGACTCACCCAGTTTTGGTTCATCAAATCAAGATGCCGCGGAACAGAATGCCGGAAAACACCCTCCGGAAAAGCAAATCGGGAGTCATGGTACAAGCGGCCTCGAGGAATGTATAAACGACTCTGTGCATACGCCACCTGCACTCCGGAATTGGGATTCGAAAACAGGCCAGGCATCCGCTCTTCCATCGGCCCCCAGTAGGTTACACCCACGAACATATAGTCCGACTCAATTTCAACTTGACGCGACGAATCGGAACGCCGGATCTGGTAAGGAACATTGCTCTCGGGATACTCGTCTTCGAGTAGCTCACGTAGATAGGCTTTCGAAAAACCACGCCACAAATTTGAATATTGACTCATCTTTGCGTGCTCATCAAAGTCGCGCAGCATTTGATAATTTAAATAATTCAAGTATCGGTTGGCCGCAGTTTTTCGCTCTGCAATACCTCTTGAAAAATAGTCTGGCTGCCGTTGACTTATGTCATTAATTGGATCGGCAACCGGCATTTGTGATAAACCAGAACTACCTATTGACTCAAATTCAAATCCACTGGTTTGCCACATCCTCGCACGCATCGCATCACTTCCGGACAATCCTCGATCTGCCGGACCGTGTCTCGACGCAATTTCGTCGGCGGCCGCAACTGACAATTGCGGCAATGCAATCACTAACGCCCGTTGGAATTCAGGAATCATCTCGAAATCCAAAATTTGTTCCATCACAGGAAGTAAACTTTCCGAGACAGTCGCGTTTTGCTCAGAAAACGCAGTTATTAAATCCTGCTCGAGAGGTGTCTTGGCCGGTATACCCTGAGCCAAATCTGAAAACTTACGATGCGGGGCGTCCGAAAATTCAGCCGCCATCGCATTCCATTTTTCAAGAATTTCAGGTGTCAGGGACTCCGCGTTTCGATCGCGGGCTTCGCGCAAGTAGGCAGTTAATGCGAAAACGTCGCACATCAAATGATTAGTGAAGGCAAGCGTGTTCATCCCACGGGCCAATACCGTGGCACCTGAAATGGTCGCCGCGTCTGCGGCGTTTTGAATTTTAACTTTCCTATCGGCATGGCGACCTACGTTCATCAACATCCCCAGAACGATGGTCAGGAAGATAAACGAAAACACAGTGGCAACACTAATTGAACCGCTTTGATCCCGATGGATTCGTCGAATCAAAGACGGCAATCCAGAATTCAATTTCCGTTGATTACCACAGTTGCCAATTGACCTTCTGCTCATTGGAAATCCTCCTGCCAATAAGGAAGCTGGGGCTTTTGCCCTTCCATCCCCATTGTGGCAAATGCCTTCAACGGCCAAATATACACCTCGCCCGATTGATCTCGCGATGGAACCGTACCGTCTGCCGCGATCGATCCACCGGTGGGTGCAAAAAAGCGGATCGGACCGGGGAGAAGTGGCAGATTAAATGTAACCAAGGCAGTTAGTTCATCCTGCCACCCAAGCTCATTGTCATCATACTCGTCGAAATAAGGCGAAACACCGTAGGACGCTGGATAGATTGGCTGCAGCGGCGGCTCACGCCACTCCACGCGTTCATCTCGAATACGCACATTTCGCCAACGAGATCGGTGCCAAAACGTCAATTCAACGTCGGTATTTGGGTATGAATAGGCTAACTTGTTTTTAATCCGAGCGGAAATTTTTGCGTTGGAAGTCGACCCAGGATTCAGACCAGAATAAACTTTTTCCATCGCAATCTGCGAACCGATCCCGTCCTGTCCAAGCGTGTAGCCAAGGTCTCTTGAAGGCGCCAGCGGCATGCATGCCAAAGTAGCTGCTTGACGAATCTCGGAATACTTTCCATCTAACCTAGGGGAGATCAAATATTGCTCCCCTTCATCCGTAGAATTAATCAGCGTCATCGAACTGATGCGATTAGCCGTCTCATCATTAGAAATTCCATTAGCGGGAATCCAAACCGAAGCTGAACGCACCGCGGCAAAAGCGGAATAATGGACAAGAATATTACCAAACATGATCTGGTTGACCTGTACGATCAACATCAACACCATCACAAAAAACGGCAGCGTAAGGACAAAGCTTAGGCTTTGCACCGAACCGGATTGGTTGGTGTGAATTTTGCGAATACGAGCAACATTCAACTGAGCACCACTGAGGCCAACCAACAGACGCGCTGCAACGACCGCCACCACCAAGCAAATGGCCCAAGGAGTACAGGATGTTAATACTGCTGAATTCATCAACCCATTCCCAAAAATGCTCCACGACTTGAAGTATAAAACTTGTCTATCTAATTCCTAGCTTAAAACAAATTCGACACATTCTCTTTCCACGTGCTCTCTACAATTTTCAGGGGCTAGAAACCACTCGAAAAAACTAGATCGCCTGCGACACCAACTCGACAGCTTTGAATTTCACAATCAACAACGCCAGAAATGCAGCGGGAGCTAAATACAACGGAAGCTTCAATTGCTTTTTTTCGTCCGGAGACAATTCATCCCAAACGCCTACACCGAGTCGACACATCAATTGATGCAGGACTCGCTTAAACAGCTTGATCAGACCCATTTTCCAGATCAAAATCACAAGGGCCATCGCTCCGCCAATCACAAAGGTCCATAACAAAGTTTCGATTCCCGACTCTAAGCCCAGAAACGCCCCCATCATGGCCAGCAACTTCACATCGCCGCCGCCTATTTGAAACAACAAAAAGCAAATCAACATAATCCCGCCGCAGGAAGCGAATCCTACGAGCGATTCTGCTAGACCGATCTCGGAAAACACGTTGGAACTTAGCAGCGTTTTGATCCCGGACAATAACAATGCGACGGCAATTCCGCTGTAGGTCGTCCAGTTATAAATCTTCTGCCGCGACACATCGGTGAGTGTCGCAACAACTGTCAAACACAACAAAACATAAGTCGCAATCATTTACTGACTTTGCGCGTTAATGGATCCATTTTCTAAATCAGTCATGCCTTGCTCGAAGAAAGTTTTAACTCGAGGCCAAGCGACGGTGATTAGGAAAATTAAGATTGGCAACGCTATGGCGCCAATAATTAATATAGTTTCCAAACTGACGCCACCCTTTTCGTCATTGTGAATTCGCCTCAAGACGCGCTTTACGTCCAAGATTCGCTTCATCTCTTTTTCCTTTAGTAAAAACATACAACCGTTGATTCGCTGAATTGGAAGCAATTCAGTTTCTACATCAACGGAGATCCAATGATCGTTATGGTCATTTCGTAGACAAGTTTTATCATTCGCGGTAATAAATAAATCAGGAACGCAGCCAACGGCAAAATAACGCCAAGGACAAGTACCAGATCCAGACTGGCGATCGCGGCGCGACGGCAGACTCGATGGCTAGTGGGTGCGTGATGATTCAGTTTCATTAAATTTTCAATAATTGCTTCGGTTTGCCACGTCGCTTTTTTGCAAGGCAGCTTAATTTATATTCGTGGGTCGGCTCCACATTGATTTTGACGCTTTGATTCGATTCGCCATCCCACTCTCATAGGGTTCCTGACAAAACTGCGGCACGGTGCCTGTTGGGGTCAATTGCATTTCCACACGTTCGTCTGACTCGGAATTGGCAGCCGCTTTTACCGGTTTCAGGGTGTACAATTCATTGAATTGATATTGCTGATCCGAAGTTAAACGTCCGGCCTCTGTAATTGCATGAATGCGGCGGCGGCCGTCCTCGTTGGAACGTGTTAGCTGAATGATGAGATCAATCGCTGAGGCCACCTGGGCCCTGGCAACATAAACTGGAATTTCAACATCGGACATTAGCGACAAAGTTTCCAAACGAACCATCGCATCCACGGCCGAGCTGGCATGAACCGTTGACAGACTTCCTTCGTGGCCACTGATCATCGATTGAATCAAATCCAGTGCCTCACCAGCTCTCACTTCTCCAACAATGATTCGATCCGGTCTCATTCGCAATGAAGATCGAAACAGCTCGCGTATGTCCATCTCGGATTGGGTCGTTTTCGTTGCGGGTTGGGCTTCGAGGTAAAGGCAGTGTTTTTGATGAAGACGGAGTTCCGACGTGTCCTCGATGACGATGATGCGTTCAGTTTCAGGAATGGCTCGTGAGAGCGCTCCCAACATCGAAGTCTTCCCTGTTCCGCTGCCGCCGGAGATGATCACGTTCTTTCGCAACCGCACACAAATTTCCAAAAACTCACGTGCCGATTCGGTGAGACTGCCGAACCCAATTAGATCCTCCAGCGTTAATGGTTCACTGGAAAATTTCCGAATGGTCAAGCAGGTACCAACGCGGGAACTTGGCGGAATGATTGCATGCACCCGGGAACCGTCGGGAAGCCGGGCGTCGAGCACTGGATGGTCTTCACTGATCTCTCGACCGACCGATTGTGCAAGGTTGTTCACAGCAGATCGCAGGGCGTCCTCACTATGGAAACCGGACTCCGTATTTTGAATCTTCCCTTTTCGCTCAATAAATACTTGCTCGTACCCGTTGACCATAATTTCAGTAATTGAAGGGTCGTCGAGAAATTCACCGATCGGTTGTAAGAAGTATCTCAGGCTCGCTTCAAAAACCGCTTGTCTTGACATCATGGCCCCATTAAATGGTGTACTTCGACTCGCCGCTTCGAAGCGTCAGGTAATTTACTGATTTTTACTTTTGGAATAAATAATTAACGAGGCTAAAGGTAAGTGTACCTCAGTAAACGTATGCGGCAAAAAGTTTCCACATCAATTTTAGCGGGGTTCTGTCAAATAAGAGGATTTTATGGGCTTTCTTGAGTTTTTGAATGCTACAACGCCCATCGGCGCATAAAAAAAGCCTTCCTAAAAAGGAAGGCTTAAATCAGTGGAGACGAGGGGACTCGAACCCCTAACCCCCGCCTTGCAAAGGCGGTGCTCTCCCAATTGAGCTACGTCCCCTGATTTATCCCAAGATAACCATCCATCTTCGTGTTTTCAACCGCTTAAAGCCAAACAAGTGGGCGTGCCAGAATTCGAATCTGGGACCTCGTCGTTATCAGCGACGCGCTCTAACCAACTGAGCTACACGCCCTCATTTGACCCTTGGCACCAAAAACCGTGCCTTGAATTGCGAAGTTTAAGTAAACAACCCATTTTGTCAATTCGGCCAAGTTTACTTCTCTCGCTCTTGAGCGTCTGGCATCTCGCAAAAACCTTGCGAAAAACTAAAAGGAGTATTCTAGGAACTCAGTTCCGACTGTCAAATGGGCTGTTAAGCTCAATTTATCGTCAAATTGCCGCTGAAAACCAACCCCAAATTCAACGAACCTAAAAAATTCTTGATATCGAATCAAGAATAGATTGACAGGCGGTTTTTTTCATTGGATATCAAGCGATTTAACCGGCCATCTCCCTCCAACCTGTTTCGACAATCGAGTCCCGGAGCCGTCCGCAGTTTGTTTCTTCTTTGCAACTCCTCCAGTTTCAAACATTCGTACAGCTGACTTATTTAAAACGCCGGGATGACCGAAATCCAGTCTTTATTCATAACGACCAAATCAGGTAGTCTTACGACAGATTGATTCAGCGTAATTGCTCTGATTGCGTGTATTTGTGTCAGAGAAGCAGCCGACGAAGTTAAAATTTTATAGGCTGGCGCGATCGGACGTACATTAACCGAGTGACAGACAGGTGTTGTCAATGACTTTTGGATTATCTTCTATTTCGTTCCGTTTGATATTTGCCGGAACCATCATGGCTTGCACTTTTGGCTTGCTAAATAATCTCGGGCTAAAAATTTCGCTTGGTCAAGAAGCTCCGCTGAAAAAAGCTATCTCAATCAAAGCGAAACAGGATGTTGATTACGAGCGCCCCACCGAGGACGTTCTCAAGCAATGTATTTTCGCCACAACAAAAGATCCAGCTGGTTTTGTGGTTCACCATAATAGCGGTCGGATCCTCAGACGATTCGTCGACACCAATGGCGACAACAAGCTCGATCACTGGGCCTATTTTAACAATGGGCTCGAAGTCTACCGTGACCTGGATACAAATTTTGACGGGCGCACCGACCAGTACCGGTGGATTGGACCGGCCGGAACTCGCTGGGGCATCGACCAAAATCAGGACGGAAAAATTGACAATTGGAAGATCATTTCCGCTGAAGAAGTCGCCTACGAATGTTTTGAAGCGATCCGCTCCCGCGATGCTGACCGATTCAATCGGTTGTTGCTCACCGAATCCGAGCTCGATGCACTCCAATTAGGCGGTGAGCTCAACAAGGACGTTGCCGCCCGAATTCAAAAAGCGCGTAGCGAATTTGATAACATGGCCAGAAAGCAAAAGGTGATTGACGGAAAGTCTCGGTTTTTAGATTCCGGCAATGGTCGCCCACAGTTAATGGCCGGGGGTTCATTCGGAAATCGTCGCGATTTAGTAATTTATGACCAAGCCTCCTGCTTTTTCGAATCCGAAAAGGGAAACCAGATTGCACTTGGCTCAATGGTTCGTGTGGGAAATGTCTGGCGAATGATCGAACTTCCCGAAATCGTCGATTCCTCCAAACAACTTGCGAGTGGTGGAGCTTTCTTTCCACTACCGCAATACGGAACGACGAACGCCGCGACCACGGTCGTTACTGGGGAAAACCTCTCTAAACTCTATGACGAATTAACCAAGCTTGATGGGAAACTTGGACAAGCAAAAGGGGTTCGAGTACAGCAATTAGAAAAACAAAAAGCAGATATCTTTGTTCAATTTTACGTCAAAACCGACGATCCGAAAATGAAACAGGATTGGCTAGAAAATCTCGCCGATTCCGTTGCCCACTCCTACCAACAAGGGCGGTTCGACGATGGTCTAAAATATTTGGACAAATTCGTCTCTACTCAAAAGACTTCAACCGGCTTGGATTATGTCGTATGGAGCGCAATTTTTGCCGAATACGGACGTGCAAATGCCAATGGGAGCAATAAACAACGAGAATCCGCTTATTTAAGAATGATTTCTCGACTAGATCAATTTCAGACAGACTACCCACAAAGCGGAAAATCAGCGGACGCTCTTATTCAATTAGCCGTTCACGATGAAGTTAACTCGACTGATGATCAAAAAACCGCAATTGAATGGTATCAAGCCTGTCTCAAGCGATTTCCAGATACAAAATACGGACGGCGTTCAAAAGGCGCAATCTCTCGATTGAGTGCCGAAAAACTGCCAATTTCATTAACGTCAAAACAAGTGGATGGGAAACAATTCGACATTGAAGATCTCAAGAAAAAGCTAGTCGTACTTCACTTTTGGGAAACTTGGTGTTTTCCAGAAACGGACATTAAGGAGCTAGCGAGATTATCGGAAAAATACAAAGACGAATTAATCATTGTCGGATGCAATATTGAAGGATCCAACGCGACCGACGGCACGAAACAATTCAAGGATTTTCTTAAAACGAACCCGGAAATCACTTGGGTTCAATTGCACGAACCTGGAAGTGTAGAAAATAGTCCACTGGCTCACCAGTTGGGGATTTCCACCGAACCGGCTGTCTTCTTGCTAGATGGAGACGGACGATTAATCGACAGCAACATCGGCATTTCAAATCTAGAACGAGAGATCGAGCGACAACTGAGATGACCATTAGTGCGAGTTTTTTCGAATATAATTATTCCGGAAAACAAACTTACTGCAAACCGTTCGACGCGCCCAATAACAACGAGGACTTAAAATGTTGATACGCAACGCTCAAAATTATATTACATATTTTTTCGTTGCCGGGAGCGTTGTATTTCTGGTTTCAATCGGCGCTCCTTTTTGCTCAGCCCGTGGAATAACAACTTGCACCGAACAAGTGGCTGACACCCATGCCGATCCCTCCGAAACACGGGTGAAACCTGCTCAACTCGAGGACCCAGTATTTCGCTATGCAGTCTCCGGTGGCCCTCGAGGATCCGATAAGCCTATCGACAAGTTACGCATCTACAGTAACGGAAACATTGTTGTGACAGGGGATGTAGGCGTCGCCGATCGAGAGGCAAAACTCGGGCCAGAGGACATGAATAAGTTTAAGGATTTCATTCTAAAGAAAAACGACTTTTTTAACTTGAACTCAGGTGATATTGAAAAACGAATGAACCAAAATGGCGCCACGGTAATAGCCGATGGATACAGTTCTATATTCTCAGGGAACTTTGACGGCAAGATTCACGAAGTCGAAATATACTCACTCTGGAGCGCTACAAAGAGCTTTCCGAATTTCGATGAAATCACGAAATGCGAATCTATCGAACAGCGGTGTAAGGCGATCATTTCGCAAGTAAATCTCGGCGCGCGTGGGCCTGAAATCCTGCAAGCGGTAAACTTGGAAATTGAAAGACTTAAACTAGGAATCAAGCCATTTAAACTCAGTGAAATGCGGTTAGCGTCGCAACAGGCCGGCGGAAGGTTTCAGGCGAGCTTCGGGAGGGTCCATCCTGGCAACAGTGAAGATCCACCCCAGAAAATGCACGCGATTTATTTCGTCAAGGACTCTAACGCTGACCCAGCCATTTCTTTCTACAATCTACCTAAAAAATAGACGTGGCTTCTTTGGCTTAGTTTGTGAGAACGACATTGTTGCAATCATCAACTTAAGAATGGACTTGCGTTTACACAATTCAAAAAAAATTAAACCCAAATATCGCCCCAACTAACGGGCGCCTCATTGGGCATAGGCGGCTTCGGATCTGACATTCTCGCTTCGAGAATTCGAACCTCTTGATCGATTGAAACCAAAAGATTTCGATAATTTCTATTGGTCATCATCTCTGGTTTCGACCTGGCTTTGATTTCATAGAGCTGCTTAATAGCAGTAAGCTGTTTTGCGGCCGTTTCCAGGATTCGGTCGATCTGATGTTCATCTCGGATCGGCCAAAGGTTCTCACGGCAGAACATTACGACCATCGCAGCGGCTGCCCTGATTTCTTGTGGATGTTTTTTCGTTTCTAGTTGAAGCGTTCCATGGATAAGCCGCATCGCCTGTCCCCACGGATTCAAATCCTCAAGCCATTGCCTTCCATCTTCCGTATCCCAAGGAGCAGCGACTTTGCCTGATTTCTGATTCTGCATGCATCACTCCCAAAAGGGTTGCCAAGACACCGGTGGATCGATTGCTGTTTGGCGGTTGGACATTCCCAAACGCCGACTGAGAAGCTCAATTTCCCGCTTGAATTCCTCTAACTTATAATTGTACGCCTGATGCTCGGCCATTGTTAAAGGCTTTCCCAACTTTGATTTTGGGGTCAATTTTGCAATCTGCCGCGCTTTTCTCAAAATAGCCTTTAACGTCGCACGCTCATTTTCTGGCCACATCTCGTCACGGCCCAACAAAATCCCAAAGGCCAAAATCATCCGCATCCGGTCCAAAGAAATCGCACCTTCGGGCTTTTGAAGTTCGTCATCCAAGACCATCGCGATGTTGGTCTTTCTGAAAAGAGCATAAAACCAGTTTTGCGCTTTGGGGTGAACCCAGGGCGACAGATCGTTTAGCTCTTTCATAGCGTTAGCCCCTACTTCCATTCATCGTGACAATTATTACACGACTGATCAATCAAATTAATCGCTATCGCGGCAGCGTCGTAATCCTGATTGAGACAAGCGCTTTTTGTTTGATTTGCGGCATCGATCATCGATTTAGCCAAGTCAAGATACCCATCATCATCCGCATCGTTCATATTTTCCATCATTAAAGCATATCCCATGGCAGCAATCAGTTCGGATTCATGCAAAATCTTTTCGGTACCGCCTGAAAATTCTCTCTCGTTGGCGCTCAATTGTTTGAGTAATTCTTTAGACTCTTTCAGGCGTTTCATGATTGGACTCCGATCCACCACAGCAGACCAATCTAGTATTTCAGGTGGTTTTTCTGCTGCGTTGAAGTTGCCGCCGCGCACCATCTCCTCGAGATCACCTTTGCGCCGCTTGCAACTCTCGTATGCCTGGATAGTCCCAACTCTTGAATTGGCGGCAGCTCGCTCAAACGAAATCTGCGCGTCTTCGGCAAACCGTTTCCAGCGAACTTCTGAATCGTATTCGCGAACAATGCCGAACAGCATGGAAAGAATCGAAAATGATTGATGCGCTTTAGCATATTCACTTTTAAATTTAACTGGCGTTGTGACTTCCATCGCCAATCGTTTTTGAATTGCCTTGACTTCATCCTCGATGGTAGACGCAGAAACCAAACCCGACCATTTTGAATTGCCCTCCGCGACCACTGGATCAGCAACGTCCGACCCGAATCCACCCGGGCTCTTCGGCGTCGAGGCAGTGCCGGGCGTTAATTGCGCCGGACGGGGGCCGACAAGCCCCTCTTCGAATAGATTCCGGAAATAGATACCGTCCCATTGCTTTTCAGAAAATTTTGGACGTTTCACTCGGGTAACTTCTTTGGACTTACGTTCCTGCACCTGAGTCGCTGCTATCGTACCGCCGGCGAAGGTGAAAAAAATCAAAAACCAGACAATGAACGTCTCTCGGCACATATTCAAAATTCCACATTAAAGGTCATCAAGCCCTGCAATGATTAAGTATGAAGGTCAATTTCCGGTAATACAACAGGAAAACGTCACATACAAAAATCATTATTGTAAAATGTGGGATACCATTGACACACTTATGCAACCAAACCGGCCTGACTTGCCATCATTGCCTGCGGCCGCCTATTTTCCCGAAGTTGAGTTATGAACTCTGATTCCGAACGCAATCCGCACAACCCGAAGGCGCCCTCTGACTGCGACCAGACCGGAAGTGCTTCTAACCGTCGAGAATTCTTACGCGGAATCAGTGCGATTGATGCAATACGACGCGAATCCGAGGAGGCCAATCAGAATAAGGAAAACAACGACACCACGAACTCATTTTCACGAGATCGCCAGTCAGGATATCTGGAGTATTATTCTAAAAACGCAATGGCATGTGAATTCGAGGTTTATTTCAACCTTCATCAATATAAACATTCCGGAATGGCCACTATGGATGCATTCCAACTGATCGACTTACTTGAAGATCAATTAACAATTTATCGAGACCACAGCGAATTGAGTGAGATCAATCGAGAGGCTTTCGAAAATAATGTTCGAGTCGAATCTCGTTTGTTTGAACTTCTCTCGCTCGCCCACACGATCTTCCGTGAGACCGAGGGCGCGTTTGATATTACTTCCGGCCCGTTGACTAGACTGTGGGGCTTTGAAAAACGAAATGGCAATCTTCCCGACCCAACAAAAATCGAAAAACTTCTACCGACGATTGGCTCCAACCATTTTAACTTGCGCGAAACTGATTCCACCATCTCTTTCGAACTGCCCAACTTGATGTTGAATCTCGGAGGAATTGGCAAAGGCCATGCACTAGATCGAGTGAAAGAGATGTTCGGCCAACGCGAACTAGAAAATTATGTAATACACGGTGGGCAAAGCAGTGTTATTGCCAATGGTAGTTCGATCAATATTGACGCTTCGGAATTTCAAAGTTCATCCGATTCTCAGAAGCCGACATCAACGCTTAATCCTGGGTGGACGGTCGGGATTAGCCATCCAACCTTACCGGGCCAGCGATTGGCGGAGGTGTATCTTCGCAACCAGGCGCTGGGCACGTCCGGCACGGCGAGGCAGGGTTTTTACCACCAAGGAAAAAGGTACGGGCACATCATCGACCCGCGAACAGGATGGCCCAGCGAAAGATACCTTTCTACCACTGTAATTTCGCCATCAGCCGCCCTATCGGATGCACTGGCGACTGGCTTTTTCGTCATGCCACATGAATCCATCAAAACGTACTGCGAGAACCACCCAGAAGTCGGCGCCATCATCGTCTCTGAGAATCCTGCTGCCAAAAGTCGCGTCGCGATTGAGACGTATAACTTAACTAAAGACTCTTGGAAGCGGCTGAATTAAAAATCGAAAAAATACTCCCATACTGATCAAAAATTCCCATGAAAAAAGTCCTCATTATCATCGGTGACGCTTCGGAAACATTGGATACGATGTATCCCTATTACCGCCTTCAAGAGGCCGGCATGCAACCGGTCATTGCGGCCCCGGAGAAACGTAATTACCAGATGGTAATGCACGAAGTCAAACCTGGCTGGACAATCACGCAGGAGTGGGAAGGATACAAGATTGAAAGTGAGATTCGATTTTGCGATGTTGATCCGAGAGATTACACCGGAATCTTTTTCTCTGGAGGGCGCGCACCAGAATACATTCGCTACGATCCAGACTTAGTCGCAATCACAAAATACTTTTTTGAACACAACCTGCCAATTGCCAGCGTCTGTCATGGAGTAGAGATTCCGGCTTACGCAGATTGCGTCCGAGGACGACGGATGGCGACAGTTGAAAAGTGTCGATTTGATCTGGAGTCTTGTGGAGGAATTTTCGTCAACGAACCATGTGTTGTTGATGAAAATTTAGTATCCGGAAGAACCTATCACGACAATGGCCAATATCTTGCACCCTGGATCAAGATGCTGGAACAAGCTGAAAGCGTTTAGCTGGCGACTAAAGTCAGACATTATTTGCCATCACCCAAATTTTGCCTCGCATTGAACGAAGTCATTCGATCCAAACCATCCGCGAACTGGTGACCAATTCCCGGATGGAATGAATTCTAAATGGTCGGTATCGTTTTAGTCTTCCCGGCTGGTCACTTCCAGCAGATGATAGCCAAACTGCGTTTTAACAGGCCCTTGTACTTGATTCACGTCGGCGCTGAACACGACTTGATCAAATTCTGGAACCATTTGCCCAGGACCAAACTCGCCTAGATCACCTCCTTGGAGTCCAGAAGGACAAGACGAGTGCTCCTTTGCGGCTTCAGCGAAATCGGTTCCGTTGACGATCTCAGTCTTCAACTGTTCGCATTGCTCCAATGAGTCGACGAGAATATGACGTGCGGTGGCCTTGGCCATTTAAATACTCCTAAAATACTGTTTAAAAAAAAAGAGGGCCTCGCCGAGTGACGACCGTTCGATGACGAAGGTCTTTCGTACAGGCCAAAACGAAAATCTGAACGGGCTAAACTACGAAACTAGTTAGAACCTGAACCGTCAGGTTTTCCTTCAGAACCACTAATTTCTGGTTCAGGTTTGGCTTTGGTATCATTCTCTTCTGGTTCAGGTTTGGCTTTGGTATCATTCTCTTCTGGTTCCGGGTTAGCTTTGGTATCATTCTCTTCTGGTTCCGGCTTAGCTTCGGTATCGCTCTCTTTTGGTTCCGGCTTAACAATATTGACGATCACTTTCATCGAGCCCGACGGTGTCTCTTTTCCGTCGGTGTAGAACGTCAATTCACATTCCTGAGTACCACTCGCTTCGGTAGATTCGGTAGCTTCGAATATAACCTCGAGCTGGTGTGATTTTTTCAATTCTTTGTCAGCCCGAACATCAAAACCGTCACTATCGCAGCGAACATCGGTGATTTTAAAGGGAACCGTTCCAATCAATAAAATCTTTTTCGCTACACTTTTACCAACTTCAACGTCGCTTAGACTCAATAGTTTGGGAGAAATTTGGATGGGTGTGACAACGTTACCGCTAAAACTAATCGGCTTTTCGAAGAGCACTGGGCGTCCCCCACGATCTCTTACTCGTGGATTTTTTTCAAAGACAACAAATAACTCTCCTTTAGCGAACCCTTTTTCCGCAGATTCCTTGAGTTGAGCTTTCAATTCATAATTTACTAGTTGTCCCCGGCGAAGCGTTTCTCTCACACTGAGAACCTTAATCGAACCTGAAGTGCTCTTCACATCGAGCACTCTCAATCCAGAATTACCCGACGCACTAATTTTTATAGTCTTTACCGGAAAATAACCTTCTGTTACTTGCCCAAATTCAATTTGAGATGGGGTAAAACTAATTCCGCCAGACACGATCGTTCCGCGCACTGTTAATTGACACTCACCCACAAATGGCTTGTCAAAACGCACCGTTATCGTCGCCTGCTTATACCCGGCGCCAACCGCAGGCGTGTTGAACTGGCAAAGAATCTCCCCCTCTTCGTACATCTTCAAAACTTTTTTGGTGGGCGTCGCGATCGTACACCCGCAACTCGATGACACCGACTGAATCGTAATATCTTCTTTGAAAATATTCTTAATTTTGAACCGATATTCAGGCTTTTCACCTAGGTTCACTTCTTTGAAATCATGATCGTAGTCGGTAAACATTTTACGAGCCCATTCCTGGCCCTGTAAAACTCCCGCTGAACCCCAAGACGCCGCGAACACGACAAAGAGGCGAAATAACAATCGGTTATAGAACATGATCACTTTTACTCAGCACAATTGGAAAGTCTCACTGCCTCGATTTTAACGCGATCGTCAAACGATTCATAGGTTGCAGTAAGGAAGGGAAAAAAATAATGCATCGGAGATTTGACAAACAAAACGCTTCCTAAACCACCCAGTTTCCGATCCAAGCGTTTCGCCTCTTTTGGTTTATATACGGACTAAAACTGCCGGTACAAAAATTCTGACATGACGCGTCTCTTCCCCTAGACGCAGTGCCAAGTCAGCCTTTTCCTCCGATGGTTTCCATAGATAAACTGTAATTTCCTCAAGAAAACCATCAAGCCAACGCAAACTTGGCGACACCAGAATATATTATAGTACGACCGCGGGAAGATGATTCTAAATGGCGTACTGTTCGACTAACCCCTGAGTATTATTTTGAAGAACAAGCCCCGATTATTTGGACCGGCAATTCTAGTCACTGCCGCTTTTATTGGCCCAGGAACCGTAATGACAGCAAGTCGCGCGGGGAGTGACTTCGGTTTTTTACTTCTCTGGGCAATTGGATTCTCCGTAATAGCCACGATCGTTCTTCAAGAGATGGCTGCGCGAGTCGGAATCGTTACCGGCCACGGCTTAAGCTCTGCCATCAGAAACGCCATCGAAAATCGCATCTTTCGCTTCGGTGTTCTCACCCTAATCCTGGTCGCAATTTTGATCGGAAATTCCGCCTATCAAACAGGAAATATACTTGGCGCCGCAGTGGGACTCGAAGCGCTCATCCCAGCGGTGGATTCAAAATTGATTTCTGAAACATCGCCCGCACCCAAAACAATGGATGCAAGTTCCTCTTTAAAGTCTGACAATTTTCGGTTCATCATTCCCGGTCTAATTGCAGCTTTCACATTGACGGTGATTTGGATCGGGCGAATCGATTTGTTACAGAAAATTTTGACTGTCTGCGTCGGTTTCATGAGTTGCCTATTCATTTACTCAGCCTTTGCCTCGGGCCCGCAATGGTCTGAAATAGCCGCTGGTTTTGTCCCGAGAATACCCAAGGGAAGTGAGTGGTTCGTGATTGGAATTATCGGCACGACCGTTGTTCCCTATAACCTGTTTCTCCATGCCAGTGCTGCAGCTCAACAGTGGAGCAGTCCAGCATCACAAAATGACACTTCGAGCTCTATCAAATATTCCCGAATCGACACGATCCTCTCAGTCGCACTTGGCGGATTGGTCACTTGCGCCATCCTGATCACAGCTTCCATGGCGTTTCATCAAAACGGGACATCTGCGGGGAGCGGCGGACTCGATATCGCGAAACAACTGGAACCAGCGCTGGGCCAGAATTCCAAATTCATTTTCTCAATAGGGTTATTTGCTGCTGGACTAACCAGTGCCATCACGGCCCCCGTCGCAGCGGCATTTGCAGTTTCCGGCTGCTTTGGATGGAGTGGGTTACTATCCGACCAGCGTTTGAAAATTACCGCCACCGCCGTAGTTCTGATCGGGTTTGTGTTTGCGGTCTGGCTCGGCAAAAGCCCGGACGAGACTATCATTTTAGCTCAGGCAGCAAATGGACTCCTCCTTCCCTTGCTTGCCATTTTGTTACTCGCCATCTGTAACCAAAAAACGGTGATGAAGGGGTTCAGGAACGGCCGGTTATCAAACGGTCTGGGAATTTTAATTTTGGTGATCACCGCAATTATTGCGATAAATCAAATGAACTCAGTAAAAAATAAAATCCTAGACATTATCGCACCTGCTAAAACGTCTGCTTCCCAAGCGCCCATCCAACGGTTAACTCCGGCGGCACAAAATACGGCGCCACGAAAGTCGCTGGACTTAGACGTTCATTGATTTGGGTCGAGTGAAATCTAAACGAATCGAAATCTAAACGAATCGAAGGCACCCAAGATCGGCTCCCGGCTTCCATTTTAGATTTGTTACCGGGTCAATCGGCTAAGTCAACTCCCAAAAATTGTCCAAGAATTACCTAACCGTACTGTCGTTGTTCACCGGATTAGACAACTCTGTCCATTTACAACGTGATAGGGTTTCGCCTAATCTAAAGGTGGGGTCTAGTTGAGTTAACGCAGGACAGCCCCAAGGACCAGCCATGGAATTCTTAGGCCGTTTTAACTATTGATGATTGCCAATATTGCCACTTCTGCAACTCCAACGAATCGAAACTGAATACAGATGTCCCTAAATAATACAATCGGCTTAGCTGTAAACGAACCTGGCGGAAGCCTCGAGTCTCTTACTTACGAACTTGGTGCTCTGGGTGTGAATGAAGTTATCATTGACGTGGACTACTGTGGTATCTGCCACAGTGATCTGAGCATGGTTGATAACCAATGGGGCATTACTCAGTACCCATTGGTGCCTGGTCATGAGGTCATTGGAAAAATCGCAACCGTAGGTGATGGCGTGAAACATTTTAGCCCAGGCGATTCGGTAGGACTCGGGTGGCACTGTGGTTATTGCAACGAGTGTTCTTGCTGCAAATCCGGACATCAAAACCTTTGCGCAGTCGCTCGCCCTACGATCGTAGGCCACCACGGAGGATTTGCTGATAAAGTCAAAGCGGACGCCAACAGTGTGGTCGTCATTCCCGAAGGTATCGATTTGAAATCGGCCGGTCCATTGATGTGTGCCGGCGTCACCGTGTTTAACCCAATTGTCCAGTTTGGCGTTGCGCCCACCGACCGTGTCGCCGTGATTGGCATCGGCGGCCTAGGGCATCTTGCGGTGCAGTTTCTTAGCGCTTGGGGTTGCGAGGTCACAGCATTCACCAGCAGTGAAACCAAAAAAACTGAGGCTTTATCCTTTGGTGCCCACCACACACTTAATTCGAGGGACCCCGAGGCAATCGAACAGGCCGCTAATTCATTCGACTACCTAATCTCAACTGTGAACGTCAAATTGGACTGGAACCTGTACCTCAACTCGCTCAAGCCAAGAGGAACAATGGTGTTTGTGGGGGCGACGCTCGATCCTCTCGACCTAGGGGGCATGCCACTGATTATGGGACAACGATCAATCGCCGGTTCCACCGTCGGTAGTCCTGCCATTATGGATCAGATGCTTCAATTTGCAGGTCGACACCAAATTAGACCGTTAATTGAACAATTTCCAATGTCGAAAGCGAATGAAGCGATGGAGCATGTTCGCACAGGCAAGCCGAAATACAGGGTGGTCCTGGCAAATAACTAACCCCGCATTGGCAAGGGTCGTTGCTTTAGATCCGGTCAGCAGGCGTAGAAGGTTGAGTCAGCTTTCAGCCACCGAAAATTGACGCCTCCCTGATAGGTCAAAGTTGGGAGTGCAACCCTAAATAACGGTGCAATAAGCATCCCTCAGATCAAAAGATCGGGAGGCGACGGGAACGGAGGAGAGTTGGAGATCTACCCCTTCAATGCGCCCGGCAATTTGGAATCTGCCGGCAAATAAAAGAAGTGAGGGCGCAGGGGCTCGAACCCTGGACCTACGGATTAAAAGTCCGTTGCTCTACCAACTGAGCTACGCCCTCGGAAGCCAATATTGGCCTCGCTTGAAGGGATAAAGATCACTAATTCGACTAAAAGTGTCAAGGGGCATTATCAATGAAATATCAACAATGCCTTTTATCCCTTATTAATGTCGTATTTATCGGACACAACGCGACTTCAGGCCATAAAAAAATGCACGAGACCAAATTTAAAATTTAGAACTCGTGCACGCCGGTTTCACATTCCTATGACCGAAACGAGACTCATAGAATTAACGGCTCACTAGACAATCGACGAATTATCATTGAAAACGTCCAAGACACTGACGGATGTGTTTTGTTTCATGAGTTAATCATTCGTTAGAGGATCTCTTGAGACCCTTACCACCTAAGACTCTTACTAAACGCTAGGTACCGCGAAATAGCTTTTGTGCGACTCCTAATCAGCCCTGACACTTCGGCTCTTTGAGGATTCAATTGCGATCATGTAACCCGCCGATGTCCCAAGCTTTCCCTCGGCTAAAATGAAGAGTCGCCGCTACTTCCCAACCGGATACGTATTTAGTGTCGAATTGATTGTAGAACCGTCTCTCTGGAATTTTGAAATCATCGGACTGACTATTCCATCAAAACCGCCGGCTACTCCCTTCCCCGACCGCCCAATTCATCGCCCCAGAAATGCTAAAGACAATGCAGTACGAGAACCACGATCACACCAAACCCTGAGAATCTTTTCTCGCTTCCAATCCCATCCCATCTAAATTGCAAAAGCGATAGGCATCATTTTGCCCTCATCGGCAGACTCAGTCGCAATCAAATGAAATGGAGCTTACCGAAAGCGGAAAAGCGTTCACTGGTTTCGGTCTACCCTACCTTCGAGGTAGTAAATTGGTAAAACCAAACCCACAAAAATTAACGCTTTTTTTAAAAACACATACTTACCGAACTCAAAAAAAATCTAACCCGATCATTCCTGCAAGTTTCAATGGTGGAGTCCTACGTCTGGCCATCGTTGGACTCCAAGATGAAAGCCAATGACCTTTCATCGAACGCTAGCGGTCTTTCCGAAACCAACTATCAATGCCCACTAACCAACGTTGATTCAAATTAGGCGTTTTCATACGATGCAAACTTGAGATAGCTATTTTCATTGAGCTTAATTGCTCAACACACCGAGGACTGATCAATGGGTGCTTTTTCTAAAACCGAAGCGGCGTATGAGAAGTTTGGAGCCGAAGAACCCTTTTACGCAGTTCTTACAGAAGAGAAATACAAACGCAAGCAGATCGATCAAGAACTTTTCTTTCGCACCGGAGAAGACTTATTAGCACGTCAGATGCAACTGATTGAAGACCGTGGGGTGCACCTTCCACGCGAGAATGCTTTAGATTTTGGTTGCGGCGTTGGCCGACTCACCAACGCAATGGCATTGCATTTTGAGAATGTCATTGGGGTTGATATTTCATCGACGATGATTGAGCAGGCCAATCAGTTAAAGCGACATGAGAATTGTTCTTTCCAAGTCAATAAACGGGCAGACCTTTCAGTTTTTGACGACGGTCAATTCGATTTCATCTACAGTGACATTACGATTCAGCACATTCCTCAGCCAGAATCCGAAAACTATATTCGAGACTTTTTCCGAGTTCTCGCTCCCGGCGGCTTGGCCCTATTCCTTGTGCCCGACGGCCCCGTGCTACGACCTGATTCGTTTCCCGCACGATTTGATAAATTCTATCGCGAACAAGTTCGCCCCTTTCACAAACGCATGAGAGGCAAATACCAAATCCAGGTTCATCGCATGTCGCAGCACCGCGTGGAAACTATCATTAAAGAAACGGGTGGGCGATTGCTTTCTGTTGAACCCCATCCTCAGTGGGCGGATCGTTCCAAACGCTACAAACCCCTCTACTATTGGGGAATTAAGCCACCGGTCTAGCTTGAAACGAGGCCCACTGATTGCTTATGCATCGAAAACTCCATCGCTTCAATAAATCGCCAATTTTTCCCCAGGAAAAATAACGAACTCGAGCGAAACGATCGCAGCGCGAATCGCTCGATGCTTCATTTGTTTTTTCTTGGAAATTTTCGCGAAACCGCTTAGAATCAGACGAGGCGGTTTGTCAGCGAACGCGCAAACTGCCGAATGAACAACGCGTTAGTCGTTGTTTAGCCCAAACTACTCCCCACCTCATTGAGATTAGCTTGTGATGATGGAAACAAAACCTCGTGCTCGCATCAGTTCATGGGCAGCAACTCGATTCCTTCCGATGCTCCTCTTAGGGCTGACGCAAACAGGGATCAGTTATGGCGAACAAGGCAAATCCCAACCACAAATCAAGAATGTCGTGCTCATCATTTCCGATGATCTAAAGGCAAGCGTCCTTGGCTGCTATGGCGATCGCGTCTGCCAAACTCCGCATCTCGATGCTCTTGCACGATCCGGAATGGTTTTCCAGCGAGCGTACTGCCAAGGAACCTGGTGCGCTCCGTCTCGTCAGTCGTTTATGCACAGTCGTTATCAGAGTGGTGGCGAGATTAATCTAGGAGCTAATTTTCAAAACCAAGGATTTTATTCGGCGAGGGTTGGCAAGATTTACCACATGCGTGTCCCCGGTGATATTATCGCGGGAACCAATGGTTTAGATATTCGATCCACGTGGACTGATCGCTTTAATTCGGCTGGCCAAGAAGCGCATTCTCCGGGGGAATACGCATGCTTGAACCTTAACGTGTTTACTAACGATTTAGCCAATCGACAGTCAACGAAAATGCCGCATCGCCCCTTCGTTACCGTGGTCCTCGATGGCGACGGTTCGGATCAGCCCGACGCCAAATCCGCCGCCAAGGCGATCGAGATAATAAACGAAAAATCGGCAAACGACACACCGTTTTTCCTCGCCGTCGGTTTGGTCCGACCGCACTACCCAATGGTGGCCCCCAAAAAGTATTTCGAGATGTATCCTTGGCAAAACATCAAACCACCGTTGCAAGTGGCAGATGATTTAGCCGACATCCCCCCGATGGGAATAGCAAAATCAACTTCCGTTAAGTCCGGCATCGGTAAATATCCGGATAACCAAAAACGAATGTGGGCGGGCTACTACGCTTCGGTCACCTTCATGGACGATCAGGTTGGCAAGATCGTTTCGGAAATCGATCGACTTGGCATCCGGGATTCCACAGCCATCGTCTTTACCAGCGACCACGGTTACCATCTCGGCGAACATGAATTTTGGCTTAAGTCCAACCTTCACGAAGAAGTCACCCGCGTCCCATTAGTCATTGACGCTCCGGGTTACAGGGCGGGAGTGAGCTCCTCACCGGTCGAATTAGTCGATCTCTACCCCACCCTGTCATCACTGGCGTCGATTAAAACGCCAGACGACGTTGAAGGTTCCGACCTAACGCCAATTCTTAAAGATCCCAATTATCGTGTTCGCGAAACCGCGTTGTCGATCAACAATGGATTTGCACTCCGCGGTGACCAATGGACTTACATTCGTTACACCGATGGGTCCGAAGAGTACTACGACATGAATTCGGACCCCAACCAATTTCAAAATATCGTGGACAGTCCGGAAGTGAGGGGCGGCGTTGCTGAAGCAAGAGCGGCCTTGGATACACGAATCGAACGCCATCAGTTAACGCGGAAGCCGAAAAAAAAGAAAAAATAACGGTGACAAATAACTAGCCAGTGCCTCGTGGTGTCTGAACCAATACGATCACATAGAAGCTTGGATTGGCGACCAATCAATTTCTCGAGACCTCTCTTTTTCTTCTTCAAAAAACATCACCGATTCCAATAAAGAAACCCACGCATATTCTCATCTGTTGGCGTTGCAAAACGAGACCAGCGCAAGTCCAACCCTTGAAGTGCCTGGTATCTTAGTTATTGAGCTTGATAGAGTTCGTAATCGATTTCTTGAAAATCCGCGACCTCTGGAATCCAGTAATCTTCTACAAATTTGGTATGCGTTGGATGGTTATTATAGAATTCGTAGCCCTCTCGCGATTCAAACTCCATTGAAAATCCGAATCGATGATTGCACTTTGCACTGGTTTGCCTCAAACGCTCAAACTTGCGAACGCTTTCAATCGTTTCCAGTGCCAGCGCGGCGATCAAGAACTCGGATTCCTCACGCGAATTTGATTCGTGTTTTAAGGTAAACATAACCGTGTGTCTAATCACAATGACGTCTCGCTTTCCGTATCTTAATGTCGCATTTTAAAGCCGCGAACCAATTTAGTATCAGGGGTATTTGTTCAGAGGTTGAACCATAATTCTTCACTCCGAACCGGATTCTCATTAATGATTCCCAGTCTGCTGAGGTAATTCTTAATTCGCTCCAATGGCTCTTTATTTAAACCCAATTCTGTGTTCCAACGCGTCAGCTGAAACCACGATTTAACCTCTTCTAAGTCGATACTATATCGCCTTGCAATAATTTCACAAGCATTTGGCGATTGCATCAAATCGCGACAGGAATTGTTTAAAATCTCGAGCATCAAACGCAGTTCTTCTCGTCTGGTCTGAACCATTTCGTCGGTCGCACAGATCACAAATGCCGGCCAATCAGCAGCGCGATCGGTCAATCGTCTAAACTCTCCAGAGCGAACCAATGGTGACGTCGTAAATCGCTCCCAAAAGAACACGTCCACTGAATTTTCGGCGAGCGCTTTTCTCGCTCCATCGAGGCTCCCAACTTCGACGAAATTCATGGAATCGGTCTTCCAACCCCGTTCCGAAGCATCGACAATTGACATTAAGTGCGAACCGGAACCATGGCGACTAATTGCATACCGAGAATTTTCAATCTGTTCGGGTTGAGCGATATCGCTTTTCCCGGACACATGAATCCCCCACAACAGCGGCGAATCTACAAACGTTTTTACGATCCAGCCAGAGGCGCCGTTTAAAAGTGCGGCTACTCCACCTTCTGCAAGCACAACCGATACATCGCAATCACGATTGCTCAACCGCTGAGTCATTTCGCCGGTGCCGCCAGGAACCTCATCAAAAACAACGTTCAGTCCGTGATCCTCGAATTGGCCCGATTCAATGGCGAGATGCCAGGGTAAATTAAAATGCTCCGGCACGCCGGCGACGACGATCGAATCTTTAGTATTATTGTTTCGAGAGTTCTCAATTGACATGCCATCCGCCCACCAAATTCACTCGCTCTCAACGCAATGTTTGGTCACATTCGCATCGCGAATGGTCTTGCGTTGAGTAACGTTTCAATCAAAGATCCTATAGCCCGCGGCACAATTGCCGATTCGAGGTTTTTCGAATTGGACCAAAACTTGTACATCTAGTTTAATATTGCGTCTTTATTCTTTAAACAAATTTCGCGCCACTCAACAGGGTAACCTGAAGTGATTCTCGAGAAATCGCGAAATCCGCCTGCTACCAATAGAAATTTCTGCTCTATGTCGTCATTTTCGGCGATCGTATCATCGAGACTGGAGGCTAAATGGTGCGGGAAATGACTGGCACTCGCCAAATCCAGATTATGCGGTTCAATTCCCAGCGTTTGAACGGCGGCGCCGGTGACGCCCCACATTCGCAGTGCCATGGAATTCGCAGTACCATGGAATTCGCAGTGCCATGGAATTCGCAGCAGGATCGGTTTCAGCCGTTGGACTCAGGTTGAACTGGCAATCGGCAAATAATCCGTAAGCGAAGCCTCCACACCGCAGTTCTTACGATCTGAGATCGCAAGAACTGGCACATAGCGTGGTGGCAATTGCACCTCAATCTACGACGGATTTATGTGTGAATCAATCGTGTCTCAGTTTTCTCGCGCGAATTCAAGCTGACGCATCACCTCGGCTGGAAGAGCTTCATACCTCAACGGCTTATCGGAATCCGGATTCTCGCCCACCTCTGGCTCGGGAACAGCATCAGTCGCAGGTTCGGTCTTGGGCGCAGTTTCCGAACCGCCTCCGACACTGGCACCGGCAACGGATGGCTCCTTGCCCCCCCTTTTGATTCTTAATCGAGCATAAAGCTCCGAGAGATTTACCTTCAAATCGTCGTTTGACATCGCCATGATTTCGTCATAGGTAAAGGCAACTTCGTCGGGCGATGACGCAATCAATTCCGTGACTTCCTTCGTTGGTTGCTTTTCTTCTTCGCAACCAACCAACGGTAGAACCATCAAACCCAATAAAATAAATCTTAAGTTCATCGAAACACCTTATTCTAAAACACACTCGTTGTGGACTAATTTACCAAACTCTAACCCGTCTGAACGAGTTACCTAAACCAGATCAAAGCCTTCCTAGGCAAGAACGGCGGTCGATCAGATTAACATATCGATAGCGTCAATCCAATGGTTTCAAAGGATTTGACGAACCAAGTGAAAGACAATTAGGGTTCAACTCGCCGGAAATGAAAAATTGTGAATCAGATCAATGGCACGCTTCGACGTGGCTTAAAACTTTTGTCGGTAAGGTCGACAATTTTCCACCCATTGCAACTACCAGCGATCATTTGGCGTCACAGTCACAAATTACTCGTCGTCGAACGTCGTAACGAGGCAGCTTGCGGGGAATCGAGATGCAGCACGGAGTTGGATGAAAGGTACGAGCGGATCCCTCCTAGAGATTAAATCCAGCAGAATCACGCTCCCCCGCGATTCTGCCTAACAAAACCAACATGCGAGACGCGCCAATGACTCGAAAATAGTTTATGTGAACCTTGAATGTCGGAAATTTTACATCTTCAAACACTCAACAGCCAACTCCGGGAGAGATAAAGACAAATCCAAAGTAGGAACTTCCGAGAATCTGCGGAGCCCAAAAATTAAGTGCGTGATCCCATTCACAAGACAAAATATATAGGAATCCGAAAAGCTGTTTGAAGGACCACAAAAGCGTTGAAATCGCCACAAAACTAGGCACTTTCGCACATTTTCCCTCGCAAAACACGCGAAATATTGCAAGTGCGGTTGTGATTAAACAAGTGTTTAATACAGTTGTTTGACAGAGACTTCGCGTCAGCCCCAACGAAACCGGTAATTCCCACGAAATCCGCAAGGATCACAGGTAAAGAGAAAACTCGAAAATCCAATGCCCCCAACTGATCTTAATATGACTCCCGGCGACTCGACACGGGGGCGGATCCTTCTTGAAGCGGGGCCCATTTTCGCGGAAAAGGGATTCCGCGCCACCACGGTTCGCGAGATCTGCGAACAGGCGCACGTCAACGTCGCGAGCATCAACTACTACTTTGGCGACAAACGCCAACTGTACCACCAGACTGTCGTCCTCGCTCGTGAAATGCGGGTCGAACAGGTTCCCGAACCCAATTGGGACGACACCACCGACCCCCAACAGAAACTACTTGATTTCATCACACTCATTCTGCGGCGTTTGGTGGCGATGCAAACCGAACCTTGGCAGGTCCGCCTATTAATGCGTGAGATTCTCGAGCCAACCGAAACCTGCAAACATCTCGTCGAGGAATACTTTCGCCCATTCTTCGACACTCTGTGCGGAATCGTAGACGATCTTGTCGGTCATCGTCTTCCAGAACCAACCCGAAATAAAATTGGCTTTAGTATTATCGGCCAGTGTCTCTACTACCGTTTTTCGGCAGAGATGACGAGATTATTGATCGAGCAACAAGACTACGTCGATCAGTACGATCTAGATAATTTAGCCCACCACATCCATCTGTTCTCAATCGGTGGATTAAAGCAGTATCAAACGCTCGAAAACTTACGTCCTCCGAATTCAATCGCAACAAAACAGTAAACAGAACGACCCGCAGTAACACTGCCACTCAATCAACATACGCAATTTAGATATTCACAAGAACATGCCAAACTCAACAGCTGACACTTCGCCACAAACCGACGCGTCTCCGACACCTAACGCTCATCCAGCGTCTGATTCCATCATCAAGGATCAACCGTTGGAGGTTGAGCACAACACCGAAGGCCCATCTAATCGGCGGGAATCAACGATGGGAAAGATGTTTATGATGAACGAAGTTTACAAATACGTTCTTTCGATTGTCATTTTGAGTTTCGGAATTGCCGTTCTCGTTTACGTACTATCGAATAAAACAGCAGAAGACCCCGTAAGTCCCAAGGATGGCCCTCAACAGGTAGCCTACGAAAATCCTACAACTTATTACGGGGAAATTACCCGCGAAATATCAGGGACCGTGGTGCCATTTCGAGAAATGAAAATTGCAGCCCAAGTCAGCGGTGAAGTTAAACGCAAAGACGAACGTCTTGAGGCGGGAACAAAAATCGAAGATACCAAACCGCTGATCGAAATCGACCCGCAGCTCTATCAAATACAGCGTGATACCGCCTTTCAGGAGTTACAGCAAGCAAGCGACCAGGTTAATGAAATTGAAAAGGAAATCCTGGGTGCCGAGAACCTCAGGAAAAACACGATGAGCGAAATTGGCCTAGTCCAAGATGAGTATGATCGGATTCTAAAAATTGGAACCAAATCAGAGATAACTCAGGCCGAGCGGTCTAAGCTCGTTGCTGATAATTCCCTGACTAATCTCGAAAACAACCTATCGAATTTGCGAGCAAGAAAATCCCGCATGGTGACTTCTGAGAAAGTCGCGGCTCAAAAGCTGAAAAAGGCAGAACTGGACAAAGAACGGACGAACATTATCGCACCCATCGGCTGGATTGTTGTTCGCGAGATGGTCCAAGAAGGCGATTACGTCCGAGCGGGCGATCCTCTGTTTATTCTTGAGGACATTGAAACAGCAGAAATTATCACGAATCTAACACCAACGGACCTCCTTTGGTTGAAGACAAACAGCCCGAATCCTTCAGCAGATACTACGTCCGTAAGCCCGACGGACGATGCTGCAGTTCCAATAACACCTGTGACGATAACCGATCCAGATTTGATTAACTTAGGCCTAGCCGGAGGGGATCCATCTTGGGTGGGCAACTTGGTTAGCGTTAATGGAAGCGGTCGGGACGAGTCAACACGAACAATTCCCTGCCGAATCGTGGTCGAAGACCCAATTTGGCCCCCTGAAAACGATCCTAACCCAACCCAATATGTAGACTCACCCAAATTCCGGCTGGTTCGTGGGATGTTTGTCAAATTAAAATTGTCCATTACGGTAAGCGCCAGCGAGGGAAATTCTAAATACTATAAAATCCCCTCCGATGCACTTAGTGATACCGGGGAGTCCCTTTGGGCTGTCGACGATTCAGATCCAACTGTGCAACAGGTACTCCACGAAATCGACGTGGAGGTAGTGGACCGCAATGCTGGTGGAGACTATGCGATCATTCGAAAGCCAGACGATCTCCCGGAACACTTCAAGATCATCACTAGCCCTTTTGACCCTGACCGAGCGACCGCCCGAACCAACTTAAAGAATGCTAAAGGCAACCTTGTACCCCTCTTTAAATTCCAGTAGAGAGGTTTCGCCTAACGGGTCGCTCCGCTTGTCTCTTGGTTAAACACGAACCCAAACCACGGTTTGGAACAACTAACCCAGAACTTTTCGATTTAGAACCTTTGCAAAAATATATTTGGTAATTGAATGAAATCTGTAATACGCTGGGCAATTAAAAACTCGCCCGCTATGAATACGCTTTTAATCGTCTCAATGCTCATTGGTGCTATGAGCATGGTTGTAATGCGTCGCGAAGTATTTCCTAACTTTGCATTAGAGATCGTTCTGGTAAGTGTCCCTTTTCCGGGAGCGACACCAGAGGAGACTGAGGTAGGGATTTGTCAGAAAGTCGAATCGGCAGTTGCCAATTTGGACGGAGTTAAAAAAATGACTTCCGTCGGGATGGAGAGTTTTGGCTATGTCATTTTAGAACTCAACAACAACGTTAGCGATGTTCAAAAGGTTCTCAATGATGTTCGTTCTGCAATTGACCAAGTATCGACGTTTCCTCCCAACGCTGAGGATCCAGAAGTCAAACAGATCATTTTTCGCGCGCCTGCAATTTCTGTGGGGATCCTTGCGCCGCTACGGAACGAGGAATCGACCCTCGATCAGCAAAAACAATTACGCGAAATTGCTGAACAGGTTCGAGCCGATCTCCTTCAAAAACGCCCCGTTCCCTCCAGTAATCCATTTCGGAAAATGCTCTCTTTTCTTTACCAACCTAAAGGCCCCGCAATTTCAAATGCGGAAATCGTCGCGGCTCAGCCTTACGAGATTGCGGTCGAAGTTTCCGAAGACAATCTTCGCAAGTACGGCCTCAGCTTAGATCAAATCGCTCAGATTATCCGCCAGCAAAACACCGACATGCCCGGCGGAACGATGGAAACGCAACGCCAAAAATTAATTCTGCGTAGTGAAAGACGTAAAGAACTAGGCAGCGAAATCGCCAAACTATCGATCATGGCCAACGGTGGTAACGGTGCCCCAATTATTGTCAGCGACGTGGCTGAGGTCATCGACGGATTCGCGGAAACTTCCTCAACTCATTCGATTAACAACAGAGACGCCCTTGTAATTAGGGTCTCCAAAACAAGTGAAGAAGATCTTTTCACGATCGTCGAGGCGGTTAAATCCTATGTAAGACAGGCCGAGCAGACCGCACCCTTTAGCGTCGGGACCTATCAGATTCAAACGTGGGGTGACGTCTCTGAAGACGTCCGAGATCGAATCGAAATGTTGAGCTCGAATGGGATTATGGGACTGGTTGCGGTGTTTGTGGTTTTGGCTGTTTTTCTAGATCTTCGTCTTGCTTTTTGGGTCGCCATGGGGATTCCAGCATCAATTCTTGCCGCTGGCTTCATTCTCCTACTCACCGGTCAAACGCTCAACATGCTATCCATGTTCGCGTTTCTAATGGCGCTGGGAATTGTCGTTGATGATGCAATCGTGATCGGTGAAAACATTTATTCGAAACGCGAAGAGGGTTTTGATTTCATCAACGCCGCGGTTTATGGCACTGCGGAAGTGTTACCTGCAGTTTGCGCATCGGTGGGCACAACCATTATCGCATTTATGCCTCTGATGTACGTTACAGGAGTGATGGGCAAGTTCATTGAAATCATGCCGGTTGCTGTCATTGCAATGCTTGTGATCTCATTGATCGAAAGTACCTTTATCTTGCCCGCTCACCTGTCCCATGACAAGAATTTGTTTATGCGGGCAATGGGAGTAATATTTTACGTATTTAAGCCGTTACTAAAAGTCTTTGAAAAAGTTAATCGTTTTTCCTCGCGAGGGATGGAACTGACGATCGATTATCTTTACGCGCCCTTGCTGGGATGGTCTCTCCGACATAAATCAATTGTCATTTCAACGGTTCTCACGTCGTTCATGTGTTCCGTTTCCCTTGTTTTATACGGCTTGGTTCCGTATTCCGTCATGCCAAAAATGGACGGCAGAGATATCAGTGCCACCGTTGTCTTTCCTAACGGAACCCAGGAGCAATTCGCGTCGGATGCCGTCGATGTGCTTGCGAATTCTTTTGAACAGGTGGACGAAGAAATTCGGGCGGATCTTTTGGATGCGGGAATTGACTTCGATCCGGATTACTCAGTTTTTACGAACATCTACCGCCGTGTCGGTGAAGTTGGAAATGGTAACCTAGGCCCGATGGGTGTTACCAACGGTAGTCATGTTGGCAGCGTCGAGGTGCAGCTAATTAACGCCGACCAGCGAAATTTCTCAAAACTTGACAAAAAGCTAAGGCTCACCAGCGAAAACATTAATGGTCGCTGGCGTAGAAAGATAGAAGAAAACAATGACATCGTCGGCTACGATGCGCTCAAATTCGGCATGCAATCCATGGGACCGGGCGGCGCTTCCATCGAGTTTAAAATCCTTGCCGATAAAAAAGGTGTGCCTTATCTCGATGAGGTGATCGAAGATTGCAAAACGTATCTAGCAACCCAAAAAGGCGTCAAAGACATTGAAGACGATAGCCGTCCGGGTAAGCGGGAAGTTATGCTTAGCCTCAATGAATTAGGAAAAAACCTCGGACTCGACGAGGCTTCTCTCTCCTCGACCATTCGTTCCGGCTATTTCGGCGCGGAAGTAATGCGGCTTCAACGAGGCCGGCATGAAGTCAAACTGATGGTCCGATATCCCTATAAAGACCGCAAAAGCATGAGCGGTTTTGAGCAGATTAGAATTCGCGACAATCAGGGGATCGAACGCCCGTTGATTGAAGTGGCCAACATCGAAGTCCAACAATCAGCTTCCGAAATCAATCGCCTCGACCAAATGAGAAGCGTCACTGTGTCTGCGGATGTTGACTCAACAGAAGGGAATTCTTACGAAATCATTGCCGAAATGCAGCGAACACTGATCCCCAAACTCAAAACGAAGTTTAGTGACAAACCTTACGAAGCGGACATTTCATTTAATTGGGAAGGCGAGCAGGCTCAAAATACAGAGTCTATCAACAGCATGTTTACTGGATTCGGAATCGCGCTCCTTTGCATGTTCGTCCTCTTAACCTTGCAGTTTCGATCCTACGTCCAACCGGCCATCATCCTTGCGATCATCCCTTTTGGTTGGCTCGGCGCTATCCTCGGACACTATGTCGTCGGTGTTAATCTCAGTCTGTTTAGCTTTTTCGGACTCATTGCATTGACTGGTGTCATCGTGAATGACTCGATTGTCTTAGTTGACTTCATCAATCGCAAACTTCGCACCGGCATAAAACTGGAAGCGGCCTTGCTGAGTGCGGGGCGAAGACGGTTCCGTCCCATCATGCTAACGTCAATGACCACGATTGCTGGCCTGACGCCGATTCTTTTCGAGACCTCAATGCAGGCTCAGGTTCTGATCCCGATGGCGACCAGCATCATTTTTGGACTCCTCACGGGCACGCTGCTGATCCTGATTCTGGTTCCCGTTTTCTATCATATCTACGGAACAATCTTAATAAAAATGGGCGTCGACCTTTACAAAACCGATGACGCGTTCAAGGATTCAGTCCCCTCGAAAAATGAGGCAACGCCCGCAGAGTTCGATTCAGCGAACGACGCCGAGACGGCAGGTGAATTGTCAACTGTGTGAGACAATTTGACCGTCTGCTGTTAGTCCCGCTGGCGAACGGGTGACTGGCAGGCGGCAACCA
>JAPKBL010000016.1 GCA_028823415.1 Mariniblastus sp. | reverse complement strand
TGATTGCTTGGCTTAACCAGCGTATTGGCGGTCGGCGGCGAAGTCGGCGATAGCCTCAGATTAGAGGTTCCCGAAAACGCTTGAGAACTTGGCAGTTGATTCCTGAGAGCCCCGGTCGTCGGGGAATCTTGGGTTGGAGTGATACCCGAAATTCCGGAATTCGAAGCCGCAAAGGAACTTGGTGGCGGCGTCGACGATTTAGTAGGTGCCCCGGGGGTTGATGCTATCGATGGCGGCCAGTTGTTATTGACCGTCGTTTGAGCTTCTGTGAAATCGGGGAAGGCTAGTCCTGAAAAAAAGCACGCGCCTATAACAACGACATTCAACCAATGGCAACGGACAAGCAGATCACTGCTGGTGCCAATCATTGAATCGAATAAAGAATCCATTCTCATCTCGATCTCCAAAACAGACGGTGTCAGACGTGGGAATGCATCGCCAAGTCTAAGTCGCTGAAACCTACGTATTCGCTAGGGACATATTCCAATCTGCCGCGGTCTAACAAACGTGAACCAGCGAGTATACGAATGTCGGGGGAAAACCGACAAGACGAATAACTGACGGTGAAACAGCAGGCAGACTCCCACCGCCGCTAGCTATTTTAAAACCTCTGCTTCGATTGGTTCAAAAGGATCTCGAGGGTTGCTCGCCGATGCGCGGTCGTCGAACCTGGTTCCGATTGGTGAAATCAATGGAGCTCAGGTCTCCTTGCCGGGAGCTGGGCTGTCCACAGTGTGGCTTGGTGTCCGGTTTTCGGTTTGAGGTGAGTTGGTGGTTGGCAATGGTTCGACGCGGGAATTCGTGTAAAGAGCGGCTTGATTTCGGTTGAAACGAGTGATTTTTGGACGTTTTGCCCTGCCTCCAAGATTGAATTGGCACTAAAGGCGGACAAAAGTGGGTGTGTTCGAGGTAAGTCTTGTTGGAAGCAGTCGGCGTCGACGTTAATAAGAAGAATGGATTGTTCGATCTGGATTGACCTAAGGGGATTTTTACGCTATTATTTTGGGCTTGAATCAAAGATTTCTAAGGTCTTTCTATCTTTTCGTCGCTGCCAGAGTTTGGGCAGCATTGAAAAAGTAGAAGGACCTTTTGACTAACTGGTGCCGAGTTGGCAATTGGCTTACGGCCACGGTGGATAACTGATGGCAGCCGTGTTACTGGAAAGTGTTAACAAGCGATTTCCGGATGGCACGCAAGCGGTTACTGAGTTGTCAATTGAAATCAAAGATCAGGAGTTTTTAGTTCTGGTTGGTCCGAGTGGTTGTGGGAAAAGCACGACACTTCGGATCATTGCTGGACTGGAGGGAAGCACTGGCGGAGTGGTTCGTATTGGCGGGCGTGACGTTACTAACGTGGCACCCAAAGATCGAGACATTGCAATGGTTTTTCAAAATTATGCATTGTATCCGCACATGTCGGTTTACAAGAATTTATCGTTTGGTTTGACACTTAGATTGAATCGACTGTTTGGTGGCGGGGTTATTGGACGTGGTTTAAGAAAGATCTTTCAACCTCATCGAGCGTCGGAGTTTGTTCGGCAGCGAGATGAGATTGGCAATAAGGTTCGGCGAACGGCCTTGCGATTAGGTATTGAGCATTTGCTCGGTCGCAAGCCGCATCAGTTGTCCGGCGGTGAACGACAGCGTGTTGCTTTAGGGCGGGCGATTGTGCGGAATCCGGCGGTGTTTTTATTTGACGAACCGCTTTCCAACCTGGATGCCAAACTTCGGCAGCAACTGAGAGTGGAACTTAAGCGATTACATTGTGATTTGAACGCGACGATGATTTACGTGACGCACGACCAGGTTGAGGCGATGACGTTAGGTGATCGGGTAGCGATCATGAACGAAGGAAGGATTTTGCAAGTTGGCGGTCCGCTGGAGGTTTACCAGCGACCCGCCAACCTGTTCGTTGCAAAGTTTATCGGCAATTCGCCGATCAACCTTTGTGCTGGAACAGTTAGTAAGGTCGGACAGCGGATCGAATTTGAGAGTCGAATCCCGATGACTTGGGGGCCTGAGAGTCCTCGGTTTGAGGAGTTGGAGGCCCTGTTGGGTGGGGTTTCTGGTGGGAGAGCGGTAGTTGTCGGTTTTCGGGCCGAAGACGTCGGTCTTGGGGCGAGCGAGGGAGGGACTGAGGTCGAAGTGACCGAGGTTGATCGACTGGGAGAATCGACGATGGTTCATTCCAGGGTTTGCGGGCCAGTGGCCCAAGAGTCCGAAGAAGATAAATTAGTACAGAAGAATACGATTGAGCAGATTGTTTTGTTCCGGTTGGAATCGGATGCCAAGTGTGCATCGGGTGACCGGTTTCAGATCACAATTGATCTCGGCCGTGTTTTGTGGTTTGACCCCGATTCGGGGGAGAATTTACTGAAAGAATAAAAATGAACGCCAGTGAAGTTTTGCGGATTGTCGATTCACTTCATCGCGAAAAAAACATTGAGAAGGAGATTGTTTTTGTCGCGATCGAGTCAGCCTTGATATCTGCTGCGCGGAAGCATTTTGGCGAAGACGCTGATATTGAGTTTATTATTGAGCGAGATTCTGGGCAAATTGCTGGTCGGTGTGGCCAAGATGAGTTGGATTACGAAGAAGTAATCGGGCGAATCGGTGCTCAGACGGCAAAGCAAGTCATTATTCAGAAAGTACGCGAGGCGGAACGCGATTCGCAGATTGATGAGTTCAGCGAGATCATCAACGATTTGGTAACCGGAACCGTCCATCGGAACGAGGGTCGCGTGACCACGGTCACCCTTGGGCCGATCGAGGCAATCTTGCCGCGAAGCGAGCAGATTCCCGGTGAGTCCCATCAGCCGAATGAACGAGTTCGGGCTCTCGTGACGGAGGTCAAGGCTCAAGGGAGTCGAGTGAAGGTGGTTCTTAGTCGGACCCGTCCGGTGTTCGTCCAGCGGTTGTTTGAAAGCGAGATACCAGAGATTGCAGATGGCGTTATTTCAATTAATGCCATTTCGCGGGAACCCGGTTATCGGTCGAAGGTCGCTGTTAGCAGTATTGATTCCAAAGTGGATTGTGTCGGAGCATGCGTCGGTGTTCGAGGAAATCGAATTAAAATGGTCATCGATGAACTTGCCGGCGAGCGGATCGACATCGTCCGATTTGATGAAGATCCGATGCAAATGATTCCCAATGCTCTTCAGCCTGCAGAAGTGGATGAGGTCATTTTGTGCCAGATGATGGGTCGTGCCATTGTGTTGGTTCGTGAAGATCAATTGTCCCTCGCGATTGGAAAACGAGGGCAAAACGTCCGCTTGGCGAGTAAATTATGCACTTGGGACATCGAAATTATGACTCAAGGGGAGTTGGAGCAACAAATTGACCGTGCGGTTCAAGGCTTCTGTAAGCTCGAAGGAGTTGACGAAGATTTAGCAAATCGTCTGGTCGGAGAGGGATATTTGTCCTACGATGACCTCTCCGTGATTGAGCCTCCAGATCTGATGGTGATGGGAGATTTGACTGAAGGTCAGGTTGATGCCATTGTCGAGCAGGCTGACGTGCTCGCCGTCGAGGCGGAAGCGCGAGAAGCTCAGGAGAAACGGGCGAAAAAAGCGGCTGCCGCGGTGGCCGCAGTGGAAGCGAAACGGGTTGCAGTTGAGCAGCAGTTGCGGGCTCAAGCGGCGAGTGCTTCCGAAGAGGCGGCGGTTGATTCAGCGGGATCGACAGAGCCAGCGAAGCCCACAGAAGATGAGGAGTCATCGGAGTAGGCAAAAAACTATTAGTCGGATTAGGTGGAGCGGGTGAAAGCCAGTTCCTTTAATTCGTGGGGATATATATAACCGTGTCTGTGCCAGGTATGGAGGTCAGCGAAATCGCTGGTTTCTTTTCACTGTTCGGCAGAGGGGACGTTTTATGTAAAGCAAATTGTCAAAAGGTGGCGGTCATTCAGTTCTGGTGTCAGAATTGGGATTGCCCAAAAAAGAAGGAAGGTCACGCCACGTGCCCGTACGCATCTACGCGTTTGCAAAAGAACTTGGGCTTGATAACAAGCAATTACTTGAGATTTGTGAAAAAGCAAACATCAAGGGTAAGGGCTCTGCGCTAGCAAGTCTGGAAGATGACGAGATTGCCATCGTCAAAGGGTTTATGTCTGGAGGCGACGTAGCAAAGCCGGAGCCAGAGCCCGACGTTGCCGCACCGATGCGCCCTGTGCGTCCGGCGGCTTCTAAAAAGAAAATTGGCGAAATCGTTTCGCCTGTTTCCCCGACGATTGAAGAGGAGGTGGAATCCGAATCTCAAGAAGTCGTTGAGGAGGAAGTCATTGAGGAGGAAGTCGTTGAGGAGGAAGTCGTTGAGGAAGGTATTGAAACGCCGGGTCCCTCTGAAGTGTCCGAGGAGCCGGCAGTTCCTACCAAGCGAGGTGGTTTGCTCGATCGAATTCGCGGAGTAAAGCCCAAGGCCGAAGGCGAGCCTGTAAAACCCAAGGTCGCTGCCAAAGCGAAGCGGGTTGAGCCGACGGCTAAGACGGTTGCACCGACGGCTAAGACGGTTGCACCGACGGCTAAGACGGTTGCACCGATGGTTAAACCTCCCTTGATGCCGAGGCGGCCGCCAGGTGTCGCTCCGCGTCGTGCGCTAAAGAATCTCGATCGAAGCGGGAATGCTAAAGGCGATGCGTTAAAAAAGGAAACACCCAAAAAGAAAGCTACCGGAGCGAATGTTCGTCTGGCAGCGATGCCTGCGGTCAAGCAACCGCAGCCACGAAAAGAAACGGGTGAAAAGGTACAAAAGCCGGACATTGCTTTACCCCAGGACGCGATTAAGAGCGTGAAATCTGGAGGGGGTGTTGCACCGCTGCAGCATCTTACCAATTCCAAAGATAAGAAGAAAAAGGGAAAGACCGCCGACGCCGTTGCTGAAGCCGAAGATGCAAGTAAGAAGCGAGGGCTCGGCGCTCGACGCGAACGGGGGACTCGCGACGACAGTCCGATGGGTTCCCGCCCTGCCCGTCAGAATCGAAGGCCGTCTCGACATCAGTCTTCATTTCGTCGGCGACATCGTTCTGGTCCAACCGTTAACACCGCAGCACCAAGGAAAGAAAATGTTGTCCTACAACTGCCTTGTACGGTACGCGAATTTTCGGAAGCCGCTGGCGTTCCGAAAGTAAAGGTTCTGTTTGCGATAAAACAGTTGGGTGACGAATCGAATAAGACTATCAATTCAATTGTTGAAGACGAAATGGTCGAGATGCTCGTCGAGGAACTCGGCATCGATTTGGAGATTCGCGAATACCAGTCTCTCGAAGATGAATTGCTTGCTGATTTCGATGTCGAGCAAGAACACGCCGGGGCTCTTGAGTCACGAGCTCCGATTGTCACTTTTCTTGGTCATGTCGATCACGGAAAAACATCTCTGCTCGATGCATTAATCGGAATCGATGTTGTTTCGGGTGAAGCGGGTGGAATTACCCAGCACATCCGGGCATATGAAATCAAGAAGGGTGAAAACAAGATTGCATTTGTGGACACGCCTGGCCACGAAGCGTTTACTGAAATGCGAGCTCGCGGTGCCAATGTCACCGACATCGCTGTTTTGGTCGTCGCCGCCGATGACGGCATTATGCCTCAAACGGAGGAAGCAATCAGTCACGCGAAGGCGGCAGGTGTGCCGATCATCGTTGCGTTGAACAAGATTGATTTGCCTGGGGTGACACCAGACAAAGCGTTGCAGGATTTAGCTTCGCACGAATTACTTCCAAGTGAATGGGGCGGTGAAACGGAAGTGATTCAGACCAGCGCCATCGAGGGGACTGGTTTAGATGAGTTGCTGGAGACTATTTTGGTAACCGCTGAGCTTCATGAGTACAAGGCGAATCCAACACGCCCGGCCTTCGGAACGTGCCTCGAGGCTGAGCAGCAGTCCGATCGTGGTGTCGTTGTGAAAATGATGGTTCAGGGCGGTACTTTAAAGGTTGGCGACGTCGTCGTATGCGGCGGCTCATTCGGAAAAGTGAAAGCGATGTACGACACGCTGCATCCAAAAAAGAAACTTAAAGAAGCTGAACCCTCCACGCCAATCAACCTGACTGGCTTGGATGTTGCCCCCGGCGCGGGAGACAAATTTTATGTAGTCGATGACGTCGCCAAGGCCCGCGAAATTGCGGCAACGAGATTACATCGTGGCAAGGTCGAGCAGGTTGGCGGTCGGTCGGTTGAGACTTCGCTTGATGAATTCCAGAAGTTGCTTGAGTCGGGAAATCTGAATCGCAACTCTCAGGATATGGTGACGTTGAATTTGATCATTCGAGCTGACGTAAAAGGCTCGATTGAAGCGATCCAAAAAGAACTTGGGAAGATTGCACATCCCGAGGTCGAGATTAAGATTCTCCAGTCGCTAGCCGGCGGTGTTTCGGTCGGTGACGTCCGTCTGGCACATGCATCATCGGGTGTGATTGTTGGCTTTAATGTTGTAGCTAATGAAGAAGCCCGAGCTCTGGCGGATGAACTTGGTGTCGAGATTCGTCGATACGATGTGATCTATAAAATTACTGATGATCTTAAAGCCACTCTGGAAGGACGTTTGAAGCCTGAAGAGCAGGTCGTGGAACTCGGGATGGCAATGGTCTTGCGAACATTCAGTGTCAGTAAGACTGGAATGATTGCCGGTTGCCGAGTGATGCGTGGTTCGGTTCAACGTGAATGTCGGATGCGGGTCATTCGTGATCAAACTGTGATCGGTGATTACGCTATTGAATCGTTGAAGCGTGAACGCGACGACGCCAAGGAAGTCCAGCGGGGCATGGAGTGTGGAATCAAGCTGGAAAAATTCAATGACATCAAGGAAGGTGATACGCTCGAAGCTTACAAGATCGAAGAAGTTGCGCGGACCTTGTAGATTTCGGATTTTAGTGGCAGGCGGTTGCCTGTAATTGTTCGTCTTGTTTTAGTGTCATTCCCAGGCTTTAAATTATGAGTTCCCGTCGTGTCTTAAAAGCCGCTCAGGCGATCCGAGAAGTCGTCAGCATGGCGATTATCGCTGATCTCAAGGATCCTAGGATCAAAGATGTCACTGTGACGCTGGTCGAAGTCGCTCCCGACATGCGACAGGCCAAGGTCCACGTCTCGGTCATGGGCGATGAAACGAAACAGGGGCTTTGTATTCGAGGGCTTCAGAGTTCAGCCGGTTACCTGCAGCAGAAAGTAGGAAACCGCATCGACACGCGATACACGCCACGACTTCAGTTTGTGCTCGACCAGGGAATCCAGCATGCCTTGCTCGTGACTCGTATTCTCGAGGAAGTGATTCCTGCCGAGCGCGTTCAGGAAGGGCAAGCCGAGTCAAATGCCGGAGAGCCAGAGGCGTCCGGTTCCTCGGATCCTTCGGAAGCGCCGATCGGGGTGAGCGCCGTTGATCCAACGCACGAAACCGATCGGGAGAGTCCGGGCGAATCGGTTGAAGGTCCGGTTTAAACGGTTAGATCTGCACTGGATGGAGCTTTATCGCAATGAATTCCGTTCAAGGTGGTGACGCCGAACAATTCGAGACTATTCTAAATCGTTAATCTATTTCAATCCAATTTGGTTCAACCGTTGTAAAGAGAAGAAATGTCCGCGAAAAACCGAGCTGATTTGATTACGAAACTTCACAAGTTCGTCAAAAAAGAATATCAGGTGATTACCCCGCCATCGAACCGTTCGGTGTTGGAGCACATGATTTATGGGTGCTGCCTGGAAAATTCAAATTTTGATGCTGCCGACGATGCATTCGCGAAGCTTCAAGAGAATTATTTCGACTGGAATGAAGTCCGGGTAACGACGGTGGCTGAACTGGCGGAGTCGTGTCGTAATCTATCCGATCCCACTGCGGCGGCGAGGAGTTTGAAGAAAACCCTTCACGGGATTTTTGAGCACTACTATCAGTTTGATCTCGATTTTCTTAAGAAAGAAAATCTCAGCAAAGCCGTTCAGACGTTTCAAAAATTTAACGGCGTTTCCCAGTTTGTCGTTTCCTACGTGGCTCAGAACGGACTGGGAGGCCACTCGATTCCTCTCGACCACTCCTTGATGCGTTTGTTTTACGTACTCGGGATTGTGACTGAGGATGAATCAAAAAAGGATCGGGTGCCGGGTTTAGAGCGGACTATCGCGAAAGCCAAGGGAGCGGAGTTTTCGATTCTGGCTCATCAGTTGGCTGTCGCGTTCAACAGTGCTCCTTTCAGCACCGCGCTACGCGCCAAAATATTGAAAGTCAATGGTGACGCCAAAGAGCGATTCCCCAAACGTGCAAGTCGTAAAAAAGAACCTGAGAAAAAGGCGCCTGCCAAAAAAGAACCTGTAAAGAAGGTGGTCAAGGAAGTAGCGAAAAAAGCACCCGCCAAAGCGAAGCCGGTCGCGAAAAAAACACCCGCCAAAGCGAAGCCGGTCGCGAAAAAAACCGCGAACAAGGCTAAGAAAAAGGTAGTGAAAAAAGCAACCACCAAGCCGATCAAAAAGACGGCCGCCAAGCCGGTAAAAAAAGCGAAGGTGACTAAGAAAGTAGCCAAAAAGAAATCGCCCACGAAACGGCTTTCGAAGAAAAAGCCGCGATAAGGAATGGGCTCTTTTGGGTCAGGCGGTTGATTTCGAGAGTGACGCATTAATGGAACATGAATTTCGTAAGGGAGAGGTGATCTGATGGCGGGCCACAGTAAGTGGGCAAACATCAAGCATAAGAAAGCTGCAACCGATGCCAAGCGTGGAAAGGCATGGAGCAAACTTTCGAAGGCGATTATTGTTGCGGCCAAAGCGGGGGGTGCTGACCCGGACGGAAACATCCGGTTGCGTACCGCAATTCAGGATGCGAAAGCGGCCAGCATGCCTAAAGACAATATCGAACGGGCGATTCGAAAGGGTTCTGGCGAAGCTGGCGGCGATGATTATGAAGAGATCATCTACGAGGGCTATGCCGCTGCCGGTGTTGCCGTCATGTGTGACATTTTAACCGACAACCGAAATCGAACGGCTCCGGAGTTGCGTAAGCTGTTTGAAAAAGGTGGCGGCAAGATGGGGGCTACTGGGTGTGTCGGCTACATGTTCGATCGGAAGGGGCTGTTTGTTGTTTCGGCCGAGAAGATCGATGAGGAAAAATTGATGGAACTCGCTTTGGAGGCTGGCGCGGAGGATATCGCCGCGAATGAAGGTAGCTTTGAAGTGACTTGCGAGCTAGATGTTTTTACCGATGTGAGCGATGCGTTGGATGCGGCGGAAGTCATTTGTGAGTCAAAGCAGCTGGCACGCATTCCGCAAAACACCGTCGATATTGAAGTCGACGATGCGAGAAAAGTTCTCAAGCTCATGGAAGCACTGGACGATCACGATGACGTTCAAATGGTTTCGGCCAACTTCAATATTTCTGACCAGGCCATGGCAGTCTTGGCGGCCGAGGCGTAACACCGCTGGTTTGCGGATTGACGTCATTTCAGATTTCTAGATTCGGCGGGGACTCGCCCCGTCGGTTTCTTATTGACCGATACGGTCGCGAATTACCGATTCACATTCGTCGATCTTGATTCTCGTTTGATCCAATGAGTCACGATCCCGGATGGTTACCGTTTGATCTTCGAGAGTCTGCCCATCGACAGTGATGCAGTACGGCGTGCCGGCTTCGTCTTGGCGCCGATAACGCCGTCCGACGGCTCCTTTTTCATCATAGAAAACCTTGAAATGTTTCTTGAGATCAAGATAAACCTCTTTCGCGACTTCTGGCATTCCGTCTTTTTTGACCAGTGGGAAAATGGCCGCTTTGATTGGGGCTAAGCGAGGGTGAAACTTCATCACCGTGCGGGTTTTCATTTTTCCCTTTTCGTCAGGCTGTTCGTCTTCGGTGTAGGCTTCGCAAATAAATGCAAGTGTTGCCCGGTCGGCGCCGGCGGACGGTTCAATCACGTGGGGGATATATTTTTCATTGGTGAGGTCGTCGCGGTACGAGAGATCCTTTCCACTGCCCTTCCATTTTGGATTACCATCGGCATCCAGTTGCAGTGCGAGGTCGGCTGATTTTTCATCCAGCTTCCCTTCCATATGACTCCGTAAATCGAAATCTCCTCGATGGGAAACGCCCTCAAGTTCGCCATATTCCCCTTCCGACATAAAAGGAAAGGCGTACTCGATATCAGCGGTGCCGATCGAATAGTGCGCTAGCTCACCTTGATGGTGCTCTCGCATGATGAGGTTGTCCCCTGAAATGCCCAATTTGTGATACCAGTTCAGGCGTCGGTCTCGCCAATAGCGATACCAATCTTGCGACTGATCCGGGTGGCAGAAGAATTCGATTTCCATCTGCTCAAATTCACGTGAGCGGAATGTGAAATTGCGAGGTGTGATTTCGTTTCGGAAGCTCTTTCCCACTTGGGCAATTCCCAGCGGCAGTCGATGCCGGGTGCTGTCGAGAACATTCTTGAAATTAACGAAAATCCCTTGTGCAGTTTCAGGTCTCAAGAACGCAGTGCCCTCCTCTCCTGAAAGTGCGCCGACGAAGGTTTTGAACATCAAATTGAATTCACGAGGCTCGGTTAGAGAACCCAGAGATTTAGCATCAGGCCCGAGCACCTCGTCGAAATTTTCCAGATCCGTCAAACAGACGACAGAACCTTCCCATTTCAAATCGTCGATGTGTTTATTGCGAAGGTTGAAAAATTTAAGTGCTTGTTTGGTCAGATGTGCTTGTTCTTCATCTCCCGCCGGGGCCGTCACGAATATTTTCCGACCTTTTGCCTCCACCCAGCGCCCGTTAATCTGATCATATCGGTAACGTTTTTTTGTCTCTCGGCAGTCAACCATATGGTCGTGGAAAAGATCGTAGTGCCCTGAACATTTCCAGACCTGAGGATGCATGATGATTGTGCAGTCCAGACCTTCCATCGCGTACGGAGAGGGAGCACCCGAGAGCGTGTTCATGTCGTCATGTCCGTTCACCATGTCGGACCACCACGCTTCTTTTACGTTTCGTTTGAGTTCCACCCCGAGAGGGCCATAATCCCAGAAACCCTGTAAGCCACCATAGATTTCGCTGGATTGAAATAGAAAACCACGTCGTTTACAGAGGGAGACAATCGAGTCCATGTTCATGGGTCAGGGTCCAGTAGGAAGCTTAAGTGTTGCGATGGCATTGGGGTGAGTCGTAATTGTTGCGACTCGATATCACCTTGGAATGGCGAGATCCCAGTGACATTATTTTACGTTCTCAAGGGCTTTAACAGTAGGCGGGAGGAACGCGCGATGATGGCAAGTATTTTAATTTTTCTCCGACGGTGGGACTCTAATAATCCAACTTTTCAGGTCGAGTTCTGGGACGAGATTGAAAGTGTCGATTTGGGAAGCAAAGACGATGTCGGCATCATGCCCAATTTTAACCAAATTGAGACCCCCTCTGGCGTTTCGGAAAAAATCTGCGAGTGGCTTTCCATTGTCTAACGCCCGTCGAGTTGTTTTCCAGTGCCCCAGTGCGATAGACGCCATATCCGTCAACTGCCCTGGGGGCTGGCTTGACTCGGTTCGAAGCGCAATGATTCGCTCCAGCAGGGCACCGGCGAACAGAACATCTTCGCTGGTAATGGAGCGATCGGTTCCCGAGCATACTACCGTCACCTGAGGATCGTCTTTGACCTGCTGAGCGACCGCACTGAGATTGACCATCGCACCGATCAGTACCCGATTCGCGGCACGGCAATGTTCCATCGCAACCGTCCCATTGGTCGTGGCCAGGATCAGAGTCTTGTCTTTAATTGCCGTTGGTGTGTATTCGATTGGCGAATTGCCATGATGAAATCCCTCGACGATCTGACCCCCTCGCTCTCCGCCGATGACCGCATTTCCGGAGAACTGGCGGTGGGTTTCCCGAGCGGATTCGACGCTGGGTTGGGGCAGTACTTCGATGCATCCGTTGTAAATCGCACTCACAATCGTTGTCGTTGCTCGCAACACATCGACGACGATAACTGTTTGTTCCGCGAGCGATTCAGGGGATACCAAATCAGGTAGTAGCGCCACGTCAATTATGGGTTGATTCATGTGTTTTTGGCTAAAACTTTGATATTTTCGACTGGTTTGAAAGCTCCATAGCATTTCCCACCAGTTAATGTATCCTGACAGATTCGGTCAGTTCAAGTACAGCGACATTAACAATGTTCTGCGGTGAAAAATCCGCAAAATCACGTATTCCAAGGTCCCCAAGACAGACGATGTGGGAAGCAGTGCCAAATATGGTTGTCGATAAATCAAATGAGCGAGTTCGAAAGATGTTCGGCGAAATTGCGCCCAAATACGATCGAATGAACCATCTCTTGTCGATGAATGTCGATCGGTACTGGCGATGGAAGTCCGTCCGCAAACTAAAGCCGAATCAAACGGACCCAATTTTGGATGTCTGCACGGGAACGGGTGACCTCGCGTTTTCCTTTCATAAATACACGCAAGGACGGGCTCCAGTGGTCGGTTCGGATTTTTGTTACGAAATGCTGGAGGTCGGTCGGGAAAAGAGTGACAAGACCGATCGGGATGTTTCATTTGTTGAAGCGGATGCTCAAAATCTCCCCTTCGATGACGATCGGTTTCAGGTTGTTTCAGCCGCCTTCGGGTTACGCAATGTGGCGGATACTGATCTGGGCCTCCGCGAGATGACACGGGTTTGCCAACCGGGCGGCCAAGTTGCAATCCTAGAGTTTTCGGTGCCGAGATTCCAACCGATCAAGGGCTTGTATGGTTGGTATTTTAAAAATGTACTTCCTCGGATTGGTCAGTGGTTGGCACGAAACGATTCGAGCGCCTACAGTTATTTACCCGACAGCGTTGGTGAATTCCCCTGCTACGAACAACTGACCGAACGCATGTTAAAAGCCGGATTATCGACGGCTAAGTTCTATCCCCTGACTTTCGGGATAGCGACGCTTTATATCGGAACCAAGTAGCGAGTGAAGAATGAGTCAACCCCCAATTGTTTTGGCGATCACTGGAGCCAGCGGGCTGGTTTACGGTCAGCGTTTGCTTCAGGTTTTGCTGGAGTCTAAAGTCGGAGTTCATCTGACCATTAGCGAATCTGCGAAAGTGGTGGCAAAGCATGAGCTAAATCTGGACCTTGACCTTCACCAATTCGAGATCCAACAGCTTCTGCCTGGCCATGCTTCCGATGGCACGTTGACTTATCATCACTACAAAGACTTCATGACGCCTATCGCCAGTGGTTCATTTAAGACCCGCGGGATGATCGTTTGCCCGTGCAGCGGCGGGACGATGTCTGGAATTGCGACGGCGTCGAGTCGTAATTTAATTCAGCGGGCAGCGGATGTTCACCTCAAGGAAAATAGGCCACTCGTTTTAGTCCCCCGAGAGGCGCCTTTATCATTAATTCAGATCGACAATATGCGAACGGCGTGTGCTGCCGGGGCGACTATTTTGCCAGCGTCGCCGGGGTTTTATCAAGAGACTGGAGCAGTTTCGGATTTGGTTGATTTTATCGCCGCGCGTATATTGGATCAGTTCGATATTGAGCACAATTTAGTCGGTCGCTGGGGAGTGGAGTAAACGACTATTGCGATTCCACGATTTTTGGTTTGAGCATTAAGAGAGCAGCAGTAAACTCATGCTTCCGCAATTCAAAAAACTACTGGAGATGATCCGGTTCAGTCATACCATTTTCGCGTTGCCCTTTGCGCTGTTAGCTGCGGTCATGGCGTGGTCGGTGCCAGATCCCGAGGGGCTCGTGAGTTTTCGGTGGCTGCATTTTGTTGGAATTCTAATTTGCATGGTCGGGGCTCGCAGTGCCGCGATGGCATTTAATCGCCTTGCGGACCGCGCCATTGATGCTAAAAACCCTCGCACGGCTCGTCGGCATTTGCCAGCAGGTGAATTGTCGGTCGGATCGGTCGTGTTTTTTACCGTGTTTTCGACACTTTTATTCGTTGCAGGAACCTGCTTCTTTCTTCCCAATTATCTTCCGCTCTTGGTTGCGCTTCCGGTCATGGGGATTCTGTTCGGTTACAGCTATACGAAGCGATTCACGTCACTAGCACATTTTTGGCTTGGCCTGGCATTGATGCTTTCACCCGTTTGCGTCTGGCTTGCTATTCGAGGCCTTGTGGTTTTAGATAACCCTCTGGATTTGCTGCCTTCGATCGTTCTTGGACTCGCAGTCCTATTTTGGGTTGCCGGATTCGATATGATTTATGCTTGTCAGGATTTCGAGTACGACCGCGATCATCATTTGAACAGCATCCCGGTGAGGCTTGGAATCGGCGGTGCATTGCGATTGGCTGGTGTCTGCCATCTGATCATGATCTGTCTGTTGGCCATCCTGCCTTGGACCTTTCTTTGGGGAGGGCCTCGGCTGGGTTTTGGTTGGTTGTATTGGGTAACGCTCGCAGGTGTGACATTGCTCTTGATTTACGAACATTCACTCGTTCGGCCGGACGATCTAGACCGCGTAAATGTCGCTTTTTTTAACGTGAATTCGCTTATTAGCACGGGTTTATTGGCAGCGGGGACAGTCGATTTGCTGGTTATTTAACTGAGCTGGAAGCGGTTATTTACAGGGTAAGATAGACAGTTTCCAATGGGCAAAATAAACTCTTCGTTGGATTCGACCGATCGTTGGTAAAGTGCTGCCAATGGCCATCCGTTCCGCGTTAGATGGCAGTTTCGTTTAACCGGCCAGTGATCTTATTTAACATTGATTTAAATACGACTTAATTCCCGCGAATTAAATTTTTCCTGAAAGACCTGAAATGATTTTTTCTGTTGATCCACGCTTGAAGCCTATCCGGGACAAAATTGAGTCTGGCGAGCGCTTATCGTTGGATGATGGATTGCTAATGTACGACCCAGAAATTCCGGTCAATGATTTGGGGCAGCTTGCAAATATTGTGCGCGAGCGGAAGAACGGAAACGCTGCCTATTACAATATCAACTCGCATCTCAACGCGACAAACGTTTGCGTCTACAGGTGTGTTTTCTGTGCTTTTCGGTCTGACCTTCGCAGTGACAAGAGTTACGCGATGGACGATGCTCAAATCATCGCTCGTGGCCAGGAAGCGACGGACAATGGTTGCACTGAACTTCACGTCGTTGGTGGATTGCATCACCAGCGAAAGTACGCCTGGTATCGCGACATGATTGGCTTGCTGCATGAGAATTTTCCGAAGCTCCATCTCAAGGCTTGGACCGCAGTGGAAATCAACTGGTTTGAGTTTCTCGAGAAGCGTCCCACAGTTGAAATTCTACAAGAACTTCGTGACGTAGGCCTTGGGAGCATGCCAGGCGGAGGCGCGGAAATTTTCCATCCCGAGGTTCGCGATCAGATCTGTGAACACAAGGCGGATGGGAACAACTGGATTCATATTCACCGAACCGCCCATCAGCTGGGAATCAAGACAAATTGCACGATGCTCTATGGCCATGTGGAAAAACCACTTCACCGAGTCGACCATTTGATTCGCCTTCGCGATCTCCAAGACGAAACGGGCGGGTTCCAGACATTCATCCCCCTCGCATTCCATCCTGAGAACACAGGCCTTGCTCACATCAAAAAGCCAACAGCCACGGAGGACCTGCGAACCATTGCGGTCAGTCGTTTGATGCTCGACAACATTGACCATGTCAAAGCCTACTGGATCATGCTAGGCATCGGCACCGCTCAGGCTGCCCTCGCCTACGGGGCTGACGATCTGGATGGCACGGTCCGGCAAGAACTGATTTATCACGATGCAGGTGCGACGACACCGGAGTTTTTATCAGTTGAGCGACTCGAGGACCTGATCCGCGAAGCGGGTCGCGAACCGATTGAAAGAGATACAATTTACCGAAAGGTCATTCGTGATGAAAACGAATTTACCAGTTGGGAAGTAGGGGAAGAGATTGCTGTCGCAAATTGATTTTTGACGAGATTCGACTTGTTTGATAAAGTAGCGAATCAGCCCTCATCAAGACAATTAATGGCGAAAGGTTTTTCCATGCCCCAAAGTCCGGACAATCCGTATCGTGCGACAGGCAATCCCCAAAATGTCGCTAGACCCACCGAAGGCGATGCGACGGGTGGATTAATCCCCTACAAAAACCCAAAAGCTCTGATTGCCTACTATCTTGGAATAGGTTCACTCTTGATTTTTCCACTGGGATTTGTCTCGATTGTTTTAGGTTTTATGGGCTTGGCCGACAGGAAGAGAAATCCAGTGATCAAAGGTTCGGTACACGCTTGGATCGGAATTGTACTCGGCGGACTTTCCATTCTCTGTGGTTCGGCAATCATCGTTTCACTGTTTTTTGGCGCGATCCGGTCGATGTAAGTTGAAGTTAGCCCACGTCGCTTAACTGCAGGGCCTTCCCATACCTCGCGAAGACTAGCTGCCTAAGACGCTGGTAATCGCTGCCTTCCAAGTCAGGGTCCCGTTCGATTAACTGTCGAGCATCATGCTGAGCCGCTTTGAGTATGTCTGCATCGCGAATTAGGTCAGCGATCATTAGGGGTGGAAATCCACTTTGCTGGGTGCTGAATAGGTTGCCCGGGCCGCGGATTTGCAGATCGATTTCTGCAAGCTCAAATCCGTTGTCAGTGTCAGCAAAGGCAGTGAGCCGCTGATTTGATTCTGGATCATTTGTGGTCGCGAAAGCACAAACGAACGCGGGATGGGTGCCACGACTAACGCGACCTCTCAACTGGTGGAGCTGTGACAAACCAAATCGTTCGGCAGATTCAATGGTCATCAGGGTCGCGTTGGGAACGTTGATTCCAACTTCGACCACCCCTGTGGCAACGATGGCTTGTGTTTTTCCGGAGACAAAATTCTGCATCGCAATGTTTTTTTGCTCAGCGGTCTGTCTGCCATGAAGAACGTCCAGTCGGAATTCTTCGAGTGGGCCATTGGCGAGCGTTTCAAACATCCGCTCTGCGCTGCTCAGTTCAGAGTCGTCCTCGGCGTTGACCAGTGGAGCGACGATGAATCCTTGCCGGCCTTCTTTTAATTTTTTTCGAAAAAATTCCCACCACTGATCGCGGTTTTCCTCGAGTCCGAGATAGGTATTTACTTTTTGACCCACACCGCTGGTTCGTTGGAGAATCGAGACATCGAGGTCTCCGAACAAAGTCATTGAGATGGTTCGGGGAATCGGTGTCGCCGTCATGACGAGATAGTGTGGGTCGTGACCGGATTGCTTCAGCAGCGCTCGTTGCCGAACGCCGAATTTGTGTTGTTCGTCGATAACAACCAATCCAAGTTGGTGAAAGTTAATTTTGGATGCAACCACAGCCTGAGTACCGATCACCAAATCAACCTCTCCATTGGCAATTTGTTGGGCAACCTTTTTCCTTTCCGCCGGCTTGAGACTGCCGGTCCATAGCACCATCCGGACGCGACTGTTCTCGAGTAGTTTTTGAAGCGTTTGGAAATGTTGTTGAGCTAGGATTTCGGTTGGGGCCATGAGCGTCGCTTGATTTCCATAAGCGACAGCGAGCAACATAGCGCAAACGGCGACGACGGTTTTTCCGCTACCGACTTCGCCGTGCAAGAGTCGATTCATAGGAAAGGCCTGCCCCATATCCGCCGCAATCTCCTGGAACGATTTTTTCTGTGTTTCGGTCAGCGTAAATGGGAGTCGCCCGATAATTCTAGCGCGAATTTTTGGCGTTAATTCAAGTTGTGGCGAGACATTGGTGGTTCTAATTCTGTGCCGCCGAATGGCCAACGCAAGTTGAAGAATAAAAAGTTCCTGATAAACCAAACGCGATCTCGCGTCTTCCATTTGCTCGTGGTTTTTAGGAGCGTGTATTTTTCGAATCGCGGTTTCGATTTCGCAAACTTCGACTTGCTTTCGCAATTCATCTGGAAAAGCTTCCTGAATAAGTCCGGCACAGCGATCGATGGTCCGGGAAATCAATTCTCGCATTTGCCGCTGGTTGATTCCTTCGGTTAATCGATAAATGGGAGAAAGTTGTTTTTCGTTTTCAATATTTTGATCGGGGTCTAGCCAGATTGTTTTCGGGTGAGACATTTGAAAACGTCCGGAAGCTAGTTTGGTTTTGCCTCGCAAAAGCACGCGTTGGCCAATTTGAAATTTTTTGGCCATGAACGACTGATTAAACCAAATCGCGTTCAAAAATTGGTTGTCTTGTTTAACCAGCACAGACAAAATGTGTTTTCCACGTCCGGTAATTGCTGGGTCGATATCCTCAACCGTGCCCACTACGTTGGCGACCTGCTCGTGTTGAAGTTCGGTGATCTGGTGAAGTTCGGTAAAGTCTTCGTAGGAGCGGGGAAAAAAGAACAGCAAATCCGCAGCGGTGTGCAAGCCAAGTTTTTCTAGTAATTTAGCGCGCTGTACGCCGATCCCATGGATCGAGAGGATTGACTGAGTCAATTTTTCGATCGGGGGCGGTTGCGGAGAATTATTTTGTTCAGAATCTGCCATGCCCTATTTTGCTCGATGAGGCAACAAACGGGTAGACCTGTATGGCTTGATTCAGGCGACATGAGAAGCCGTTTAAAGGTATTTTTGGTAGGCCGCGACCGCTAATCCGTCGACGCGGTCATTCTCTTCATGCCCACTGTGCCCTGCAACTCGCGTGTACTTGACCTGGTGCCGAGCGAGTTGCTGATCTAGCCGTTTCCAGAAATCTTCATTTTTTACGGGGACCAATTTTTTCCCCTCACGGCGTTTCCATCCATTGGCTTTCCATTTAGGCATCCACTCGGTCATGCCTTTACCGACGTAAACACTATCGGTAAACAGTTCGACATGGCAGGGGCGCTGGAGCATCGCGAGTCCCTGAATGACGGCTTCCAATTCCATCTGGTTATTCGTTGTTAGTGCCATGCCGCCTGACTTTTCCAATTCCTTTCCCGAGGCGAGATGTCTCAAAATGAAACCCCACCCGCCGGGTCCGGGGTTTCCGCTGCATCCACCATCGGTAAATAAATGGACTTCAATTGTGTTGGCGACTGAGTTATTCACAGATCATCGTTCGGGACTAGAAACAGGAATTGGGCTAATTGTAGTTGATTGGTTTACAATAGTTTAGCGGTTCAAGCATGGCGCTAAGACAGGTCAATCTGTCAAACTGGAGGCGTCGTTTGTCGTTACTGGTGAGCTTGGTTTCAAGTCTTCGGCATCTTCTTTTTCGGGAGTCGGGGTTAGATTCGCTCTGGCAAAATCGACGCGTTGACTCTTGGTAAGTTCGTTAATCGTTGCCGAGATTTCCGAGCTGATTTTCGGAGCGGATTGAAATCTCCAAGGTAAAGTGATGGAAAAAGTACTCCCCTTTCCGACCTCTGAAACCAGTTGAATTTTTCCGCCAAGAAGGATGCAGAGTTCTTTAACAATGGAAAGCCCCAGGCCGGTTCCGGAGACCTCGCGGGTTAGTGAGTCCTTTCCAATGGCCGAGGGCCCCTGTCTGAATTTTTCAAATATAATGGCTTGATCCGGTTCCGCGATACCTACGCCGGTGTCTCGCACGTGAATTCGGAGTGTCGTGGGTTCGGATTCCAGTTGTTCTGCTATGACATTAATTCGACCTCCTTCCGGCGTGAATTTGATCGCGTTGGAAAGAAGGTTAGTTAAGATTTGTTGAAGTTTGATTTTATCTTGAAAAACAAGCGGGAAATCAGAATGAACATCAACGGTGAGTTGAATATTCTTTGTCTCAGCTAGATTTCGGACCATCTCGCAAAGTTCAGAGATTAGTTGGTTTAGTTTGATTTCACTTGGATTAACTTCCATTTTGCCAGCTTCAAGTTTTGCTAAATCGAGGATGTCGTTGATCAAATCGAGTAGCAATCGTCCCGAGTTTCTAATGTTAGAAGCAAAGCGGACTTGTTTGTCCTCAAGCCCCTTTGCCGTTTCGAGAATTTCGGAAAATCCGATGATGCTGTTCAAGGGCGTACGCAGTTCGTGGCTCATGTTGGCCAAGAATTCACTTTTGATCTGATTCATTTCATACAGCTTCAGATTCAGTTGCGCTTGCTCGTCGACCTTGTTGTCGAGGTCTTGATTCACGCTCTGCAGCGCTAGCTGCGTATCCATTAGGTGCCGCAGCATGCGATTGAACGAACGCGAAAGTTCTTCAAATTCATCTCCTGTATTGACCTCGGCGCGTACGTCCATTCTGCCCTGACTGACCTCTTCGGTAACATCACGAAGGTGGGCCAAAGGTTTGACAATGACATAGCGAACGATTGCCCATAGAAAGGCGACACAAATAACGACAGTTCCGATCGCAACTGAGACGAGAATTGCCCGACTCTGCGTGATTGCATCTTGCGTTAATTTATTATTGAGTGAGATTTTCAGAAAGACGGAGGGGGCGAACTCGTTTTTATCGGCGAGCAGTTCATTCAAATCGCTGAGCGGTAAATCATCTTCGATAAGACTTTTTTGAAGGTCATCAAGTTTTAGTTGGGTGTCTGGGTCTGAGGCGATGAGCCAGTGGCAGGCATTGCACTCCGCATTGAAAGTAATCGGGGCATAATAGATAAATTGTTCGCCTTCCAAGTTATCCACTTCCCATGAATTCCAATCCTCCGCCGCGGCGTCTTCATTGATCGATTTTTGCTTTTTTTCGTAGGCGCTAAAGTCAATCTTTTGCAACGCCTCCAATTTATCCAGATCCAGTTGAATCAACTTCGCTTTATTGGTAAGCGCGTGGAGGCGGTTTTCTTCTTTTACTTTTTTTGCTTCTTTTTTTGCTTCTGCTTCTGGGTCGATGGCTTGGTTTTTTTTGTTTCCATCGACTAGTTTTGGTTGGGAGAGGCCATTGGCAAACGTGCCGATTAGATTCCGTGTGACCCGCTCCGGCAAGAAAATTGTTTCGGCGGTATACATGTAACCCGCTTCATCGTCAGCGAGTTCTTTCAGTAGATCGCTCTCGGCCTGCGGGAGATTTTGAATGTTCTTCAAGTGGGTTCGCAGTAGATAATCCGACTCAAAACCTTTGGCCGTCTCCTTGATGTTTTCATAGATTTGGTCTTCGGTGATTTGGTTCACCAGCAAGAACGATCCCCCCATCAGGCCCAACAGGCAGATGCCGAACCAGATACGGATCTTCCGTTCGAGGTTGGACTCGCCAAGGACACGTTTGATGCCGCGATATGACATTGGGGTTGGGAACTCTTGTGGGTAAATCGAATCGTTGATTCATTGTAGGAGTGCTCTGTAAACCAAGCCAGAGCGAAACCAGCACGATCGCAAAGTCGTTGCTAGAAGCGAGATCGGCAAAATTGGGCGATTTGTGGGGAACGAGGTTGGTATGCAATGCTCGAAAGAACGGAATTACATCATGTCCTGGGGATCCACGTCGACGATCCATTGCACATCATTAATCGATTTGATGGTCGTCTGGGCGCGTTGAACAACCGATTGCAAGGTGCCGGAGATCTCTGCGCTGAGCAGCATGTGATAACGAAATTTTCCGCGAAGCTTTTCGACGGGGGCTGCTGCCGGACCAAGGACAGAGACTTCGACTCCCAGTTTTTCAGCGGCACATTCAATTTGTTCAGCAATGTGATCTGCCATTTGCTCGGCTTTCGATTGCAATTCACCGCGAATGACGATTCTTGCCTGAAACCCAAAGGGCGGGTATTTAAATTCGTTGCGATGGGGTAACTCCTCTGCGGCGAAACCGAGATAGTCATGGCGAGTTGCGGCCTGGATTGCTTTGTGTTCGGGGTCAAAGGTTTGGACCAACACTCGGCCCCCTTTTTCTCCTCGCCCGGTCCGTCCTGCGACTTGCGTGACTAATCCAAACGTGCGTTCGGCTGCCCGAAAATCGGGAAGATGAAGTGCAGTGTCGGCATTAATAACACCCACAAGGGTCACGTTTGGAAAATCAAGTCCTTTGGCGATCATTTGAGTTCCCAAGAGGATCTTGATTTCGCCACTACGAAATTTAGCGAGCGCTTTCTCGTGACTTCCCGGTTTCCGCATCGTGTCAGTATCCATTCGCATCATGGAGATTTCGGGAAACATTGCAGCAATGGTGGCTTCCAGCCGTTGCGTTCCTAATCCTGAAAACCGAATGGAATCATTTCCGCATTGCGAGCATTTTTTGGGTTCGGGGATTTGATGATCACAATAATGGCAGACTGCCTTATTGCCGTCGACGTGATGGGTCAGTGGAATTGAGCAGTCGGGACAGGTTTCTACATTCCCGCAGCCGGGGCATTGAATGCGGGTGGAAAAGCCACGACGATTGAGTAACAGAATGACTTGCCCCCCGTTCGAAACAGCCTGAGTGATTTCCTGCCGAAGCTTTTGGCTGATCGGGCCGAAGCGTTTTCTTCCACCAAAATCAACCCGAAGGTCGATGGTGGCAACATCGGGCAGAGGCAGATCCAGAACTCGTTTTTCAAGAGTGAGTTTTTGGTACTTACCCTCGATCGTGCGCTGCCATGATTCGAGTGAAGGTGTGGCCGAGCCAAGTACCAGAGGAATACCCTCTTTGCTGGCTCGCCAATTGGCAACATCCCGAGCGTGGTATCTCGGTGCATTATCTTGTTTAAATGATCCGTCATGCTCTTCGTCGAGAACGATTAATCCTAATCGAGGCGTTGGGGCAAAGATCGCGCTCCGCGCTCCGATAATTACCTGAACGCGGCCTGCCGCGATTTCTTGCCAGTGCCACGCGCGTTGAGCGGCGGTTAGATGAGAGTGTAGAACGGCAACACGGTCAAAACGGGCTCGGAACCGTTGACGTGTTTGGGGCGTGAGGCTGATTTCAGGTACCAGCACAATGGCTTGTTTTCCGAACTCAACGACTTTTTGAATGGCTCGAATGTAGACTTCTGTTTTCCCGCTTCCGGTGACGCCGTGCATTAAAAATGTGCGATGGGTGTCGGAATCGATATGTTGAGTGATCTTGTCGAGGGCGTTTTTTTGTTCGTCATTGAGAACTAAGTCGGCCATTCGTTGTTCACGAGGTATCTCGTGGGTTTTCTGTTGAACGCGTTTAGACGTCGCAACAATCAAGCCCTTTTTTCGAAGCGTTGAGATAGGTCCTTGAGTGCAGCCAACGGTTTCGGCCAGTTCGCGCGGGGTCCAGTCTTGGACGCTGCTGACGAGTGTCTTTAAGATGGTGTTCTGGAGTTGCGACAATTTCATGGTCTGTGTGCGTTGCTGCAAATCTTCCGCCGCGCTTAGAAATAACATTTCGCGCGTGCCCGATTTATTTCGAACGCCGGGAGGAACGATTGTCTCAATGACCTGGCCGACCGGACAGAGGTAATATTCGCTAATCCAGTTGGCAAGGCCAAGTAAAGGGGCGTTGATCAGTGGGAGAGGGTCAAGGACTCGCCCAATGGGTTTTAATTTCTGGGGATTCACCGTATGAGCGGATGGGTGGAAGGGACCAATCACCTCAATGCAGTAACCGATCATAATTCGGTTGCCCCGTCCGAGATTAACCTCGACTCGAACCCCTGGTTGAACAGATTTTTCCAACGCGGCGGGAATCGAGTAGTCATAGGGGCCGTAGGGTGCGCCCGGGAACACGATCCGAGCAGCTAGCCAGTCATCCTGATCATCCAGTTGCCAGGGAGGCGGTTTGACGTTGAAAAGAGATTGCTGGTCCATTGACCTAACATATCAGATTCGTTTGACACGTAGGGTCACGTTGACCAAGTTCCAAGGGGAATATTTATTGGGTAAGCGCGATAACTCAAGGCGTTTACAATTTGGATTGATTTTTCGGTGAATGACGATCGGCCAAGTTAGGGATTTCCAAAAATCTACGCTAGTAGTTTATAATTCAAAGTTGTGTTAGGTTTCCGGACGACAAAGACGGGTTTAATAAAAAAGGTTGATAAAAGTATGCGTATCGGAGTGTTTGGCGGTTCATTTGATCCAATCCATCAAGGCCATTTGATCCTTGCGGAGCAGTGCCGGGAGCAGGCAGCTCTGGATGCCGTCTGGTTCGTACCGTGCGCGTTGAGCCCTCATAAGAAATTGGGTGCTCAAGGGACTGATCGACAGCGAATCGAAATGATCGAACTCGCGATTTCTGGCCACCCTGCATTCCAGCTTGCACGAATTGAAATTGACCGCGGCGGCGTAAGTTATACCGTTGATACGCTCAAGGCAATTCGTGAATTACACCCCGATGATGAATTATTCTTGTTGCTCGGGGCTGATTCACTGGACGATTTTGAGACATGGCGCGAGCCAGGCAAAATATGCGATCTCGCAACACCTTTGATTGTCAATCGCCCCGGTGCCGAGGTGGTCGATTTATCCGTTTTGAAAAAATATGTGGATTCCCAGCGGTATGAGTCTTTTTGCCGTAATTCGATTGCCAGTCCACTTGTTGATATTCAAAGTCGGCAAATTCGTGACAAGATTGAGAAGCAACAAAGTATTCGCTACTTTACCCCCCGCGCTGTAGAAAAATACATTGAGACGCAAAAACTATACGGTCAGCAGTAGCAAGAGAGTATCGAAATGCTTAAATACAAAGATTTTGTTCCCAAAGAAATTGTTGCTCCTGGTTTTTTAAACCCCGGTCAGCACGAGTCTTTTGAGGCGGCGGTGGGCGCGGCGAACCAGTGGATTGCGGATAGCGAAATAAAAATCGTCAGTATGGAAACGGTCGTGCTTCCCAACATTTGGAGTCGTTGGGAGGAAGGATCGGCAGATGCTTCGATAGGCACCAGCGGAGATAATCCGAGCCGCTGGCATCAATTTCTTAGGTGCTGGTACCATCATTAGATCGAGCACCGGAAGTTGTCTAACCAGAGAGGGTCAAGCGACCCGTTTGGATAGTGCGTCCCGAATTGAATCATCCAGAGTTAGCGTCGACAGAAGTGGCTCATTGGCCAGCGTTTTTTGGAGTTGCTCGAGTTGTTCACCGCAAGTGAGCGCAAGGTCAAGAAATAACCATTTCGTACCTGAAAACTCACAAACTCCCCCGCCGGTGCCTCCGAAATAGTCGTAGCGGATGCGATAGCCAAGTTTCTCAGCGATCGTGACTAATTGATCAAATTGTTGAATTGTACTCATCGACGTTCCTTGTCTTTGGCAAACCGTCATTCCTTGACGTTGTTGAGGGCCGCTCGAGGCGATTCTGAACGCATCAGTGCGTTGTGGAGGCGATGATTTTCAAGCGTAGAAAAAACGCCTCTTACCCAACCCGATTATAGAGACTCGGGGTTTAGACGCCCACACTAATCGGACGATAGCTTTAACTAAGGGAAAAGCGACGATTCGCGGGTAAAAACCATGACTTTAAGCAGGTCCCGTAGTTTTTGGCAAAGAGGTAAAGCGGGGAGCCTACGCGGGCCGGGTTAAGGTTTGTGTCAGTGCGGGATGCTTAAAATATAACGACCATGGAAGGATCGCTTGTGAGCGACGGGCAGCAAAACGAAAACCAACGCCTCCGAGATGAGATCGCTGCATTAAAAAAGCAGCTCGATCAATCTCAGAGGATGACAGCACTTGGCGAACTCGTGAGTACCACGACCCATGAGTTCAACAATGTCCTCATGACGATTATTAACTACGCCAAAATGGGAATGCGTCACGACGACAAGCAGACTCGGGACAAGGCATTCGACAAGATCAACAACGCTGGAATGCGAGCCGCCAAGATCACCAATGCTGTGCTGGGAATGGCGCGAAATCGAAGCGAGCATTTCGAATTGACCGATGTCGGTAAGTTGATTGACGAGTCAATGGTCTTGCTGGAGCGAGAGATGCAAAAGTATCGCATCTCCGTCGATATTGATATCGCTCAGGACATTCCTGAAATTTCCGCTATCGGCAATCAAATTCAGCAGGTGTTGATGAACCTTTTGATCAACGCCCGTCAGGCGATGAGTGAGGGCGGTCAGTTGGTGATCAAGTTAAAGAAAAACCTTCAGAACAACACCGTCGATTTAAGCGTGAGAGATTATGGCCCTGGTATTTCTCAGGAAAAACTGCGCAAGATATTTGATCCCTTTTACTCGACTAAGGCAGGTCCCGACGAAACCGGCAAAGGTGGAACGGGTGTCGGTTTGTCAACTTGTAAAAACATCATCGAGGCGCATGGCGGGAAGATCCGGGTAGAAAGCAGCCTTGGAAAAGGAACCTGTTTCACATTGATGTTCCCAATGGAAAAACCAAAAGCGCCCGTTCAAATAACGCGTGGCATTGCAGATACGGTTTCGCAAATCAATGCCACAACCGGCACGTAGTTGCAAATCAGACCGGAAGCTACATCGGCGTTAGCGTTTGGTCTGACAGCTCTTGCAGAAAAAAGTTGCCCGTTGAGCTTGCACAATCCGAATTATTTTCGCGTTCTTGCATTTTGGGCAGGCTTGGCCTTCACGGTCATACACACGGTGCTCGTTCTGAAAACTACCCTCTCCGTTAATGGCGTTTCGGTAAGTACCATCTGAAAGCGTTGAACCCTCGTACTCGATTGCCAGTTCAAAGACCTCAATCATTCTCTGATAGATGAGCTGCCATCTTTTTCCAGTTATCTGATCGCATCGGGTTTGTGGGTGAACTCCAGCAAGGTGCAGGATTTCGGCTGCGTAAAGATTGCCAATGCCGAGTACAATTTTTTGATCTAGCATGGCGATTTTGATTTCCCGTTGCGTGCCCTTAAACCGCTTGGGAAATTCAGCAGAAGAGATAGCCAATGCGTCGGGGCCAAGTTTGCCATCAGTCAGTTTTATTTTATATTCGTCAGCCGACAGAAGCGTGACATTGCCAAGCCCACGGCGATCCCAGAAGAGTACTTTCTTGACGGGGCATTTTTTTAGTTGCAGGCAAAACCGGAGGTGCTCCTGCGTCGGGGGATCAGCAATTAAAACTAATCCGGTCATTCGCGGTTCGAAAATCAGTCGATCATCTGAATTAAGTCGTATGACAACGCGTTTGCCCAATCGATCGACGCTGGTGATCGTTTTCCCTTGGACGCGTTTATTCAAACGGTCGATTCTCGGCTTGATGACGATCGGCCGTTTGGAACAGGGCGTACGTTCCGCGTTGACGATCGTCGCGCCAACGATTGCAAGGACTCCCCGTCGCATCGTTTCGACTTCAGGCAATTCGGGCATTTGCAGTAGACTCTCGAGTGTCGGAGAAATTGGCTGTATTCGTATTTTGCCGGTGTAATTAGCTGGCAGAATTCTGGTCGTGAGGGTTTTGGGGTAATTAGGAATTAGCTTTGCTGCATTTTTTAACCCTGCTCCTTTATAGCGACAAAGGTTATGACGAGAAACGATAACCGGTTACAATCAAGAGATTGAACCAAACAATCTGACAACTGGATGTTTTCAGCATCCAACTTTTTTTCTTATTTTGAACGACACGATCATTCATGAGCAGTCATTTTTTACCGCAGCCGAGTCCCGATGCGAGTCTGCCCGATGAGAAAGGGCGTTTCGGAGAATTCGGCGGGCGATTTGTTCCCGAGACGCTGATCGCAGCTTTGGATCAGTTGGAAACGGAGTACTTTCAATCCCGAAAAGACCCGGCGTTTCAGGCCGAACTGGATATCTTGCTACGTGATTTTGTCGGTCGCCCTTCCCCGCTCTACTTTGCCAAGCGGTTGACCGAGCATTGCGGTGGTGCGCAAATTTGGTTGAAGCGTGAGGATTTGAATCACACGGGCGCTCACAAGATCAACAGTACCTTAGGGCAGGCATTGCTGACGATTCGAATGGGCAAAAAGCGGGTCATTGCGGAGACTGGTGCTGGTCAGCATGGTGTCGCGACGGCAACGGCCTGTGCACACTTTGGACTTCCCTGTGTCATATACATGGGGGAAGAGGATATCCGCCGACAACAACCCAACGTTCAGAGCATGAAAATGCTGGGCGCCGAGATCTGTCCGGTGACTTCCGGATCGCGGACGCTTCGTGACGCGGTGAATCAGGCGATGCGGGATTGGATGAGCTCTGTCGAGGAGACGCATTACATTTTGGGATCGGTTGTCGGTCCCCATCCATTCCCTTTAATCGTGCGGGACTATCAGGCGGTGATTGGTCGGGAAACGATTCGTCAATCGCAAGCGCGGTTCGGTCGATTGCCGGATGCGGTGGTGGCCTGCGTTGGCGGAGGCAGTAATGCGGCGGGCATGTTTTATCCATTTGTTGCTGAGACGGATGTTCCCTTGGTCGGCGTTGAAGCAGGAGGAGAAAGCGATCAGCCTGGTCGGCACGCCTCTAGTTTGACGTTTGGCAAGCCCGGCATTTTACACGGAAGTTTCAGTTACGTTTTGCAGGATGAGGACGGGCAGACGGACGATGTTCACTCTGCTTCGGCTGGGCTGGATTATCCGGGGGTTGGCCCTGAACACAGTCACTGGAAATCGACCGGTCGCGTTGAGTACCGCAGTTGCCGAGATAATGAAGCACTCGCGGCTTTTGATTTAGTTGCCCGCAACGAAGGGATTTTACCTGCCCTGGAAACTTCCCATGCTCTTGCCAAGGGGATGGAGGTTGCGAAAGAGCGCGGAAAAGATGAGATAGTTGTGATTTGCCTTTCGGGGCGAGGCGATAAGGACGCCGGCGAAATCCAACGCTTAAAAAATGAAGCGGCGACTCGACCGAATTGACAACACGACAATTGGATTAAGTCTTTTCACAACTTCAACGTTTCAGCACAACACAGGAACCATCTATGTCGGCGATCGACAAACTTTTTATGCGGTTAAAATCCGAAGGTAAAAAAGCATTTATGCCGTTCGTGACTGCCGGTGATCCTAGTTTGGAATTTACCGCGGCAATGCTAAAGAGATTGGATGCCGAAGGGTGCCATCTTGCCGAGTTGGGTATTCCTTACAGTGATCCAATTGCCGATGGCCCGGTGATTCAAGCTTCGTACACCCGCTCGCTCAATGGTGGCACCAAACTCAGTGGCATTTTTTCGATGGCGTGTGAAGTGACGGCTGAGATTTCAATGCCGATCGTCACGATGGTCAGTTACGCGATCATCTATCGAATGGGAATCGACGAATATCTTCGCCAAGCGATTGCTGCCGGGATTTCGGGCGCCATTGTGCCTGACATGCCAGTCGACGAGTCCGATGAGTTAGCGGCTAAATGCAAGTTGCTCGACTTCAGTCTCATTCAATTAATCACTCCGACCACGCCGCGTGAACGGGCTGTGCAAATCGCAGAACAGACGACAGGTTTTATCTATTATGTATCGGTTACGGGAATCACTGGCGAACGCACAGAGTTGCCCCCCGACCTCGCAGATAATTTGAAGTGGTTGAGGTCGGTCACAGATCTGCCAATCTGTGTTGGGTTTGGGATCAGTAAACTGGAGCATGTCGAAGCATTGAAATCGGTCGCAGACGGGTTGATTGTTGGATCGGCTATCGTGCGCCGGATTGCGGCGGCGACCAACGAACAAGCTGAAAATGAGGATGTCCTGAACGACGTAGGAGAATTTTCTCAGGGTATGTTGACGGCAATTAATGCCTGATCACTTGATTAGGGCTTCTCGACGATTGAATTATTCGTTCTCCAAGAAAAAAAGTGTCCTGCAACGAGAGTGAAGAAGGACGCTGGTTTTGGGGGGTGAATTGCTGATTAATCCTTACGTTCGCTACGGCCAACTTGGATAACGGTTGTTATTTTTTCCTTGGAGTGCTTGCATAAAATGTCTTGACCCTTGGTCCGCTCTGGTACTAAAGTTGTTTAGGCGATTGATTCGATTTATCGATTTGAACGGAGGTTCATTATGCCAGAGCAGTCAGAGAAATCACCCGAGCCAAGGTCGGCAATTCAGCGATATTTTGCCGGGCTTGCCGAACATACATTTCATTCGCAGCTCGGTGTCGTTGATCCGTTGTTGATTGACTACCTCACCGAGCTTCTGATTCGATCTACTCGCAGCGATATGATTCATCGGATACGTAGTGTCACAGGTCGACCGATTATGACCGTTCATGAAATGGTGGCCGAGGCATCCGAGCGTTTAGGCTATGCGAGGCGAGAGGTGCATTTACATATTGGCGACTTTACGTTGTTTTGGGCGGGGCTCTACCCCGAGGCTTTAAGAGATGGCGATTCGGATTCGTCTGGTCGATTCGAGACCTATTGCGCCTTTGGAAAACGGTCTTATCGAATTGCCAGTGAAATCGAAGCGCCGATTAACGAGTCACCGCCGTCCACGTTACTCGAGCGCCTGAGTGATCGGTACGATTTATGTTGTTATGGACTACGCGAAGTTCGTCGACAATGGGAGTCAGGCGGTGGAGGAGGTTCCGGCTCGAGTTCAATCTTATTGGATTAGACCAGTTTTGGTCGTCTCGTATCATCGGAATCAGCCGGATCGCGTTACGTTACGTTAGGAAACCAGTCCTTTGGTGACCATCATAAAGACGTCTTCGAGGTTAGGATCTTTTTGACCGAAGTTAATAACTTCTACATCATGTTCAATAAGTGCCTTAAGCAATTTCGCGGGATTGTGGTCTGCACTTGTAAATTCAATGATCAATTTGGACCCATCGACTTGAATATCCCGCACCTCAGGATTGCTACGGACGATGGACAATCCGGTTTCTAGATTTTTCCCGAATCTTGCTTCGACAACTTGGTTTCCACGAATCCGTTGATAGACTTCATCGATCGGCCCGTGCATTAATAATTTCCCTCTTTCGATAATTCCGATGGAAGTGCAACAGTCAGCCAACTCGGTAAGAATGTGACTGGAGATAAGGATTGTTTTTCCCATTCTTCGAAGTTCTTTTAAGAGCGCTTTGACTTCAATTCGAGCGCGTGGATCGAGTCCACTGGCCGGCTCATCGAGGATCAAAACGGGAGGGTCGTGAACTAGAGTCTTGGCAAGACACAGTCGTTGTTTCATGCCGCGCGAGAGACCATTGACGAAGTCATCACGTTTGTAGGTGAGATCGAGAAGATCGAGCACATCCTTGATCACCCGTTTTCTTTGCGTGCGGCCAATCTTGTATGCGACAGCGAAGAAATCGAGAAATTCCCAGACCTTCATCCCGTCGTAGACGCCAAATGCATCGGGCATGTAACCGACACTTCGCCGCACATTCATTGGGTCTTGTGACACACTGTAGCCATTGATGGAGCCATCGCCTCTGGTGGCGCGAAGGAGCGTCGCCAGGAAACGGATACTCGTGCTTTTACCGGCACCATTAGGCCCAATAAAGCCAAACATTTCACCTTCAGCGATTGTCAAATCGAGTGAGTCAACAGCGGTAAATTCACCGTAGTCTTTGCCAAATCCACGTAATTCAATCATGGTTTTTTTCTGTTCGCAGTTTTAAAAAGGTATCTGGTCAAGATTGGAGACGCTTTTAAAATCTAAAATGGAGTTGGAATCCCGTTTGGCGGTTGGCAATTCTCCACGTTGGAGATGGACAACCACTAATGAGCGAGTGACGATTTGCGTCGCGGCAGGGTTGAAAATAGTATTTCCGGGATGATCTTGGCTAATCCCAATTAGGCGATACTCATTTTTGTCTAAAGCTAGATTTTTAAGAATAGTATCTCTTAATAAACCGAGCGTGACTTTGGATAGCCCCTTGGAATTTAATCTCACGTATTCCATCACGAAATTTTCCTTCGAGCACATGCCGTCGGAATCCCCCTCGTTGGTTGCTAAAAGCAACCGCCGAATGGTGCCCCTGTTTTTTTGGATCTGAGGGAATTCAGTAACAGAATCAATAGGTGCGATCGCGATGTTTCCTAGGTTGAACTCCCATATTGTCTCAGCCGTAGCACGCCAATTGGTAAAGTCTGAATCAGGTGGCCAGACTGAATCGAGTGTTTCGCAGGGTTGAAATTGCAAATTAATTTTCTCCCCAGTCTCAATTAACTCGACTGGCGCGAACTCAAGTTTTCCATCCTTGTTGCGACCGATGATAGCCGCTTTTTCAATGGTCAGCGCTGTCGAGTTGGAGAGGGTTGGTGGACCCGTTTCGAGATTATTCGAAAAAGAAATAACGCCGCCGAGATTGATCATGGCTTCGGTATGCAATAAACCCGTGGAATTCGATTGGATTTGAAATCCGTTGAGTTCATTTTCGACGGTGCGACGTAAATTAACTTTGCCCGGTGTTTCGCTATATTGAAATTTCTGATTACTATTGTCCGAGATAGAAAACGGAAGCGATTGGGCGGAGCGATTGTCGAGCTTGGCGGTGTATCGGGTAGAAAGTGAGGTGTAGAGTGCGGAATATTCAGCCATGTGTGCCCGAGGGTAGTCGGCATGGATTTCAAGCAGACTGACTTGCGTATTGCTTCTGACAAAACCGATGTCCAAAGACGCAAGCTTTACCACTGCAAACGCACCGACCAGCGCGATGATCGGGACAGCCACCCAGGCGTATTCTATTTTTCCAATGATCCGGAAAAACAGCCAGTTCAATGGGACCAAGACAAAGAGGTAAACAGCCAGCATCTTCAAGACGAAGCCGGAAGATGGAGGCGAAATTCCGGCGGTTTGCTTCAGCGTTTCCCGAGCTGCGATAGAGATCGCTCCGTAGTCATTCCATCCAGCGACGCCGGAATAACTTAAATCCTGATAACCGCCAAAATGCCAATTGTCTTCGAGTTTTCTGGTGGCGAGCTTGTCTAATGTGTCTTCGGGCCGCAGCATAAAGTTCGGAGCGGGGCTTCCGTCGTTTTCGGCAGTGACCTCGCTTGGATCGGAGCTGGGCAATTCGCTTGTGCCGGTTGTCGCAAGATCTCGTGAAAGATAGCGAAGCGTACTTCGGATCATTGGGTCATAGGCGGTTGTTCCGTGATCGATCCAGTTGAATGTAATCGTGCTCGCTTGATTGGGGGCAAAGCGTCGTGCTGGCAGTCGTAATAACGCCCCGTTGACGAAACTCGCGAAACTACCCCAGCTACGGACCAGTTTATCGTTGAGAGAAAAAGAGGTGAGTACAATCCGACCGCGACCAATTTTTCTTTCAATGGCCATCTCTCCCGAGCCAGTGATAAAATCGGCGCTCGGATGGGGAGTGAGCGCAACTCCCAAGAGCGGAGATTGATTGGAGATCACAAGGTTGCGAACATCTCCTTTGTTTTTTTTCGGCGGCAGTGACCAGTTTTGATTTAGTTCTGCAATATCTGCGTTGGTAATATTTTCGGTGCCTTCAAATGTTGCTGGGAGATAATCCGCTAGAAAGCTGGTTTGGAGTTTGCCGAGGCAATCGGGGCCGCTGAGGATGAGTTGTCCCCCAAAATGAATCCAGTCCAAAATTGCTTCCTGGTGTTCTTGAGCCATTTCATTAGGGTCTAAATCGTCCCAAATTAGATAGGCAATTGTCGTCCAGTTCAGCGAGTGCCTGGGGAGTGGCGAAGGGTAACCATTGACGGAGGGTACGACAAAATAAAACGGTTCAAGGCTGGCGCCATCTAGGCTTTGCCCCGGTAGCTGAATAGCGTCGGATAGATTGAGGAATGAGTAAGCGTCGGGACGACTACTGAGCAGGACAACGTGATATTGAAACCCGCCCATCAATTTAACTGGTTGGTTTTTTTGAATAGCCGGAGCAATGCTACTGGAAGGACGGCTTAGCGTGTATTTTACGTTTGCCGTTTTCGCACGATCACGAATGGGAATGTAAACACTCGTCTCGAAATTTTTCAATTCTCCCTTGGGCATCGACACAGGGCGGCTAGTGGTTAAGAAATAGTTGGTTCCGGGGATATTGATCGGTTTGCCGTCGAGGTTGACGCCAGAGGCTTCGAGATTGCCTTCGAAGTTATTGTTGTTGGCTACCGATTGAAAATTAGCGGTGTACCAATGTCCCGATTTAATTCGATTGAAACGAGTTCCAGCAACATTCATATTGCTAAGCGGGCTCGTGAGTGGGTCCTCAGTTTCGTCTCGCTTTTGTTTACGTGATTCTTTTAATTTGTCGAGCGGAATGGGGTATCGGCCGGGTAGCAGGACGGGGTTGTTGGACTCAAAGGGTTCTTTGGGTTTTTCAGCTTTTTTCTTTTTCTCGGCTTCTTTTTGGGCGATTGTTTTTTCGGCATCCAAGCAACCGCTGCAACCGCTGATTAGCAGAAATGAAAAAGCAAGAAACGAGATTGCAAGCGGCCGAAGCCAGAGATTCGTTGAGATGGTGATCATTATTAATTCTCCAGCCGCTGGTGGCAAAAACAAAGACTGGCTTGGTAACTGCAAAGCTCGATTTGAAGAGAGTCTCTCGAGTACTTAATCGTCATAAATATGTCTTTAATCGTGGTCTAATGAAAACGAGAATCCGGAGGCCTGAGTGGCAATTGTGCATTTCAGTCCATCGACCCACTTTGAATCATCGCAGCCATTAACGTATTTTCAAGTAGCATGGTAACGGTGAGTGGTCCGACACCGCCGGGGACTGGAGTGATAAATCCAGCGACCTCTTTTCCAGAATCGAAGTCTACATCCCCCACCAAACCTTGATCGGTCCTGTTGATTCCGACATCCACGACGACGGCTCCCGGTTTAATCATATCTGGCGTCACAAAATTCGCGCGTCCAATGGCCGCGATGAGAATATCAGCCTGCTGGGTAATCGAGGCCAGATTTTGGGTACGACTGTGGCACAGCGTGACCGTAGCGTTAGCCATTTCCGGACCGAGGTTTGAATTTTTTTGTCCCAGCATCATTGCCATCGGTTTTCCGACAATGTCGCTCCTGCCAATAATGCAAACCGACTTTCCCGACGTTTCGATACCACAACGTTTCAGCATTTGCACGATACCGTGAGGCGTGCATGGAAGAAATCGAGGTCGGCCTTGTGAAATCAGGCCGACGTTGTGGGGGTGGAATGCATCGACGTCTTTTAGTGGATCGATTGCATCGAGAATAACGCGACTGTCTGCGTGCTCGGGCAGTGGAAGCTGGACTAAGATGCCATTGATTTGGTGATCCTCGTTCAGCTCAACCACTTTGGCGAGAATATCATTGGTGGTGCTGGTGGCAGGTAGTCGGTGTAGCTGGCTTTCGATTCCGGCACGCGCACACGCACGTTCCTTGTTACGGACATAGACCTGACTGGCGGGATCGTCGCCAACCAGAACGGCGGCAAGTACCGGCGATTTTTTTTGATCCGAAATAAACAGGTCGACCTTCACTTTGGTTTCTTTTTGAATTTCTTTTGAAATCCCTTTTCCATCCAGCAATGTAGCTGACATTGTAATGCTCCGGTTTTTTTTGTGGCGGCCAGTGGAGCTGTTGATCTGCGAATACGACTCAGTTATCGACCCGTCGATTCGATTGGTTTTCACTACACCGCTAGGATTTACTAACATAACGCGCCGGCAGAAACGCGAGAAGGCACAGAGAGCGGCTCCCGCGTAATCCTTGAGATTGCCTTGAGTGGCTCGCTTGCCTGCGCGGTGTTTTCGCTACCGCGGCGACGGTGAAGCTCCTTGCCGTTCACCGAGCCTAATATGATTTCAAGAAGTTTAGTTCGATAATACACCGACAATGCCGCATGTATTTCCGAGAAATCCCTTCTTTTTGGGTAATTGTTCGGTTCCACTTGCGTTGTTTCTGGGCAACCCATTGGCTATCAAGTTTTACGCGGGAGGCATTTAGGTGTTCAAATGTTATTTTTTTCGCCATAATTAACTCACTCGATTCGAACGTCCGGTTCATTTTTTTGACAATGGTATTTCGTATGGGGGTTTCCAGCTGCCTTGATAAAAAAAATGCGAGGAGTCGACGAAATGGTTTCAGAGGTTCTCCAGCGGCCGACTTTGGTTTTGAATCGGAGTTGGCAACCGGTCAATGTCGCGACCGTGGCTCGTGCTCTTGTGATGGTTTGGAGTGGTGCGGCGCGAGTCGTCGATCCAGTCGACTATCAACTTTACGACTGGGAAGATTGGGCTCGGGCGGACGCGGATGACGGGCAGGAGTTTGTGAAGACGGTTTCACGGCGGATTCGCGTTCCCGAGGTAATCACGCTGGCGGATTTTAACCGCCTTCCCTCAACGACCGTCGCCTTCAGTCGACGAAACCTCTTTAAACGAGACAGGATGACCTGTCAGTACTGTGGCCGTCGACCCAGAGGTGACGAACTAACTATTGATCATGTGGTTCCGAGGTCGCATGGAGGTGAATCGAACTGGGAGAATTGCGTGCTTGCCTGCGTTCCCTGCAATCAGAATAAAGCGGATCGATCTCCCGAGAAGGCAGGTTTGAAACTATTGAATAGGCCCAAGCAACCCAACTGGAATCCAATTTACTCGCAGCACACAACGGGTTACCAGAGTTGGGCGAAGTTCATTAGCGACGCCTATTGGAGCGCTGAACTGGTGGAGTAGATTTTCCACGGGTTATCCAAGTGACATTCGTCGCGGTAATTCGGTAGAACAAGGTAAGTCTGGTGCAAGCATTGAATGCGGTGTCAGCCTGTTGCGAATTCTGTTTTAAGTTAGTCTTAACAGGCGCGATTCGTGCTGATTCAATTATTATCTTCCCGATTTGAGATATCAATGTTCATAAAATCTGCTGTCGGTTTTTCCTTTCTGTGCTTGATTCTATTTACGACTAACGGGGTTAACGCTCAGAATGACTGGTCGCGTTGGCGAGGGCCGAGTGGTAATGGAATTGCGGAATCAAAGACAGCTCCATTGGTGTGGGGAGAGAATGAAAATGTCATCTGGAAAACGAAAGTACCCGGCCGTGGACATGCTTCGCCGTTGATCGTTGGCGAAAAGATTTTTCTAACGACAGCCGTCAAAGAAGACCAAACTCAATCGGTAATCTGTTTCGATCGAAAAGATGGGGAGACACTCTGGGTTACGAACGTCAATCAAGGCGGTTGGCAAAAGCGAATCCACCCGAAGAACACTCATGCGACATCGACGATCGCCACTGACGGAAAACGATTGTTTGCGGTATTTAGTCACCACAATAACATTCATCTGGTTGCCCTCGATTTTGAGGGAAAGGAGCTTTGGAAAACAGACGTGGGCGTGTACTCTCCAGTCTACCCGTTCGGTTATGGATCGACTCCGATTGTTGATGGCACTCGCGTGATTGTAACCAATGAGAATCAAGTTCAGTCCGCAATCGTTGCCTACGATACGGAAACGGGTAAAGAGGTTTGGAGAATTGACCGAAAAGGTGTCAGTAGTTATTCCACACCGGTCATCGCTGAAGTTGCCGGTCGTCGGCAACTGCTGATTAGTGGTGGGGGAAAAGTAGCCAGCTACGATCCGGAGACAGGCGATTCAATCTGGACAACAAAAGCCAACTGGGAAGTGACTTGCGGCACATTGGTTTGGGATACTGAACGGGTATTTGCAAGCGGTGGATTTCCGAACGGTCAAACAATCGGGATTGATGCCCGCAACGGCGAGAAACTGTGGGACAACCCAGCGAAAGTATACGAACAGTCGATGCTGGCGTTTGAGGGTTTGGTATACGCTCACGCCGACAACGGCGTTATTTATTGCTGGCGAGCAGAAGATGGTAATGAAATGTGGAAACAGAAATTCAGCAAACGCCGCGTTGCGATCAGCGCCTCTCCAGTCCTCGCCAATCGAAATTTATATTTTACCGCGGAAAACGGCGAGACCGTGATCGTTGAGGCGAAGCCCGAGGGATATCAAGAAATCGCCCGCAACCAGTTAGGCGATGAGGCGTTTGCCTCTCAGGTTGTTTGTGGCGGGAGACTGTTTGCTAGGGTCACGGAAAACCGGGGGGGAGCCCGTCAGGAATGGTTGTATTGTCTTGGTGAGCGTTAGCTATTTTAGGGGGCTGCCAAGGAGCGAAGGCGACGAATGTTCATGGCCCTCGGTTGTTTAGGTTATCCTCTTATTTGCGACAAATTCCCCGATAACAAGCGGTTTGATACGTTGGGAGTGTCGGTTGCGGGCATTGTGTGTATTGAAGTGGACGGTTTGCGGTTATCCGCCAGCAGCGTGGTTAAAATATTTGATTACCGATGCAAGATGGGCTATTTTTTCAGCAGTCACATACGTTCAGATAAGGCGATAAAGATGCCGCTTTCAAGATTTGTTTTTAGCAGGACACCGGTTCTGATCTTCGCAATTTGCTCGTTGGCAACGGCTTCTTGTTTTGCCATCGATGATCTGGATGTCGTTGATCTTCAGGCCAAAATCATGTCAGCGGTCAAAAAGGTTGTGCCCGCCTCGGTCGCCATCAATGATGGCGGAATGGTTTTCAGCGGCGTCATCGTCAGTTCCGATGGAATCGTGCTATCGGCCGGCCACGCGGTTAAACCGAATCGCCGATACACGATCCTGCTCGCCGATGGCCGGAAGTTTCGCGCGAAAGGACTCGGGGCTAACGCACGAGTCGATATGGCGATGTTGAAGATTGACAACCCGTCGCGTTTGCCAGTGGCAGAACTGGGGGACTCGTCTTCACTGCTCCCCAACCAGCCCTGCATCAGTATCAGCTTTCCCGGCACCTACGATAAAGATCGGGGTTCGGTCATCCGTTTCGGCTATGTCACACGACCGGTGACATCAAACGAGGGAATGATCGAAACAACGGCCGTCATGGAACCGGGCGATTCGGGAGGACCATTGGTTGATATTAATGGCCGGGTCATCGGGATTCACAGCAATATCCGTAAAGACACTCGGAAAAATTACGATGTCCCCATCGACTCTTTTAAACAATATTGGGAAGAGTTAAAAATCCCCAAAGTGTTTCGGATTGAAGGCTGGCCAAGCTTGCCCAAGCTCGGTTTCCGAGGCGAGCCTGCAACGAATGGTGTTAAGGTCGTCAAAATTTCCGACGGAGGTTTAGCGCAATCCTCCGGGATGAAAGTCAATGATGTCGTGCAATCGATATCGGGCAAAAAAGTAAGAACGGCACGTTCTATCTACGATCAGTTGATTTACTTAAGGACAAAAGGGGAGAGCCGGGTGGAGTTCACGGTGCTGCGCGATCAGAAGCCGAAGGTGATTCGACTGAATCTTACGAAATCAGAGGATGCCGAAAAACCGATGACTTATCCTGAGTTGCGAGAGTTTCCTAAGCTCTTTAAGTCTCTCGAAGCGAAACTCGACAATTCACAGGTCGTCATTAAAAGTGATTTCAATAAGAAACCGGAGACTGTCTGGGGAACACGTATTTTCCGAGAAGGCCGCGGTAATTTAATCAGCAAGAGCACGCTTGTCGGTAATCGACCGAGCGTTCAGCTAAGCGATGGCAGTAGCCTTGCAGCAGAAGTTGTTGCTCGAGATCCTAAAAATGATTTAGTCCTACTGCAAGTTAATTTTAGTGACTCTGCTGGAATCGATTTAAGCCAAATCAAAGGCGATTTGGCAGAGCAACCTGGGCGATTGCTTCTGATTCCCGACGCGAAAGGAGAAGGACGGATTAGCACTTGGGGGTCTAATTTTTTTGCCGTTCCTCGAACGCGAATCAGTGGTGGTTTTCTCGGGGTCGTGATCAGCACCAGGGACAACAACGTCGTTTTCGAAGAAGTTCAGAATGGAGCGGCCAAGGCGGCCGGATTTAAATCGGGAGATGTGGTTTTAAAACTGGGTGACAAGACTGTGCGTCAGCGTAATGATGTTTTTAGCTATCTTTCCAGTCAAGATGTCAACAGTAAGATTGACGTGACCGTTCGCCGGAATGGCCGAGAAATAACTAAGGAAGTGACGCTCGGTAAGCGGCCTGATGGGTCACCTCAGCACATTGCTGACGATTTGATAGGCGGGAAGAGTATCCGAAGAGACGGGTTTAGTTTAGTAGTGTCGCACGACGCCAACATTCGTCCTGAGCAATGTGGAGGCCCGGTATTCGACATTGACGGCAATTTTCTGGGCGTAAACATTTCTCGGTTCAGCCGCACGCGGTCGTACATCATTCCGCGTACGTTGATCAAGGAATTTATTGATCAGAATGCCGGCTAGGCCGATCTAGCTTGAAAAATGCAGCGCTCAAAGCGCGGTTCATTTGTTTGACATGTTCGATTGGAGTGGACTCGTCTTCGGGTCCAGTCAGTTGAACTTCAAACACAGCAGGCCGCGACTCAACCAGCGAGAAATTAAATTCTTCGGATGAGAGGACTGCATCAATCTCTTCTTCTGTTGGCTCGTCGAGGTCGTCCGTGTCGAGCAAGAGAAACTTGAAAACTTGCATTAATTCTGTTTCAGTTTCGTGATCGGTTCCGCTCAGAATCAAGGAAGCAAAGATCACCTCGTCGTGAAAGTAGTAGAGCACATAGGCTCCGTTTCGATCCGATCCGATTCGATATTCCAACGCCTCATCTTCACCAGGCAAGCGGTCTTCTAGAGGCAGTTCGAGATCGCCGGACAGGTGAAGGAATTTGTTAAAAAAATAATCTAAGTGGTTCGCGTCGGGGCTCGTTAGCTCTACCGATTCGGTACCGAGGGCTTCACCTGCTTCTGAAAAACTGACAACCTCAAATGTGTTATTGTTCATGGGGTGTTGAGATTCCATTGCAAGGCACGCAGTATTGACGGTGGCGAATTGGAGAAAGCGAGGGGCGACTAAGTTGCATGACGCCAGACTGACTTACAGTTGCGAAAAGGAAGTCGGCGCTAGCATCCACTTTTTTATCGTCGACACGGTGCCTTTATATTCTTCGATCCCCTTGATCCGATTCCATTCTGGATGGGCTAAGAAATCTTTCCAGTGTTGCCCATGCGCCTCTTCGTCGGTTCCCGAGAGCATGTAGACGAGATTGGGCACGTCGGGGCCGATTAGTGTTTCACCAAAGAAGATCGGTGCGAGCTTTACATCTCGCATGATATCGATTTCCCCTTCATTAAACATTTTAACTTTTCGACGCGCGTGATCTTCGGTGGGGCTTTCATAGAGCCGAAGTTCGAACAGGCGTTCTTTCTTTTCGGAGGAATAAGCGGGGATTTCAAGGGCAGGAATGCCCTTAAATGCTTTCATGAATCGACTCTCGATTCTTTGGTAAACCGCCGTTTTCATATTACGTTTAAAATAGGCTCCGGCATTGGTTTGATAATCGGCATCCTCAGCCAGGCGTTGATTCATGTTGGTAAATTGTTCGATCGACGAAAACGGGATAAGCATAAAAAGCGAATGGTCATTTTCGTCGCTGGAATTGCTGAACACTCCTACTCGGTCAACTCCCATGCGGTTTAATGCAGGAATCAGAGCGGTTTGAAGATAGTTCTCGGCAATTTGCTGTTTCTCATAATCAAAAATTTTGTAAATCCGAAGTTCGTAGTACTCTTGATCCGCGGAGTTCTCACGCTCGTTGGCGACTTCCAAGGCTTGCAAATCGGTGGAATTGCCGAGGTTAATCGCTGTCATCATTACAAAAACAAAGAGGTAGTTTAGGAACTTCATAGCTTGGTTTACCATCGTTTAAATCGGTTTAATTTGGGCGATTCCGTCGCAGCGGATGTCGGTTGAGTTGTTTTTCGCGACGCGTATTAATCATTGTCGTCGCTGAGTAGTTTTTTAATGGTTGGTTCCATCGCCTCTGCCCAAATTTGATAGCCTTCACTGTTGGGGTGAAGCAAGTCCGGCATGATTGATTTTGGGAGTGTTCCATCTTCTTCGAGAAACTGGTCGCCGATGCTCAAAAAGGAAATACCCGCCTGTTCATCGGCATAGTTTTTGATGATTTCATTAACTTCAGAATTAATTTTTCGGAATTCGTTTTCCTTGTCTCCACCGCGCGGGAAAATATCCAGAAGTAGAATTTTGGTTGACGGTAGTCGCAGCTTAATTTCGTCAATAATCCGCTTAATCCCGATCGCCGTGTGTCGCGGGGTTTCTGTGCGATGTCCGGTGTTATTGGTGCCAATCATTATTACTGCGAGTTTGGGCGAGATATCGTCGATCGCCCCATTTTGAAAACGCCAAATGACATGCTCGGTGCGATCTCCACTGAATCCGAGATTCAATGCGTTTCGGTCGGCATAATATTTGTTCCACGTCTCAAGCCCTTTGTCCTCCCAGGCGTGGGTAATCGAGTCACCAACCATCAGCAAATCGACTTTTTCCATTGCCTTTCGTTGAGCCAATTTAGCTTCGTGTCTTGGCATCCACCATTTGACGGCCCAAGCCGCGGTTTGCTGACCTGGCATAATCGCTAATTTGGGAGTGACGCCCGGGTAGTCGCGCCAGAGCCATCGAAGTGCGTCAGGAAAAATTGAACCAGCGTGTTTACCGTTGTGGCCCCCTTCCCCGTAGTCAAATTTAACATCGTAGTTCTTAAACTTGAGCGCCGCATACATCTGCTGGTTGGCCAGCGGCCAGTTGCCGAACTGATTGTCCAGATCGTTGTTGCCATCTTGCAGGTAAACGCGAAGCGACTGCGGGGCGGTATCCTCGTCAGTGGCATTCTCGTTAGCTTCAGTAGTTTCAGTGATGTCCGTCGGTTCCGCGTCCGTGGGGGCTTGGATGATCATTTTGGTGTCGGTCCCTCGGATGAGCCCGGGGTAGCGATCGCCGCCACGAATATTGGTGAAGCTACCGATATGGCTCAGGACTTTGCTGAACTGATCAGGTCGTTCCCAGGCAACGGTAAACGCACAAATACCACCGCTACTTGCTCCAGAAATGCCACGTCCAAGGGGGTCTTTTGTGATGTTGTATTTTTTTTCTACTTCGGGAAGAATTTCTTCTAGGAGAAATTTCGAATAGGTATCGCCAAGCGAATCGTATTCGACGCTTCGATTTTCTGGTTTCGGATTCCAGCCACGCTTTTCTGGCAATTCGTCTTTTAGATGGCCAGGGTCAACAAACACACCAATCATGACAGGCAGTTCTTGCCGGTGAATTAGATTGTCGAAAATAATGGGAGCGCGGTATTCACCGTTCTCGTTCATGTAGGCGTGACCATCTTGAAAAACCATCAACGCTGCTGGTTCATTTTCATCGTACTGTGCAGGGACGTACACATAATATCGCCGCTTGGTTCCAGGGTAGATCTTACTATCGAGCCATTGATATTCCGTGACGGTTCCTTCGGGCGTTCCCGCGACGCGCTGCGAGTCTTTTCCTTGAAAGTATCGACGTTCCTTGGTTTGGGATACAACTGGCGCGGCCAAAACCACTGAAATTGAGACGACCAACAAGCTAAGCAAAGCAGTTTTGATATTTAAGTTGAGTAAAACAGGATATTTCATATGGTATTCGGTTGTTTGAACGAGCCGATTGAGCCAGTGACAATCGGTTGAAATTAGAAAACGTGTAATTGTGCGGTCTTTTTGGTGTTCTGCTGGGGGCGGAGTCGGGCCTCTCGATGGTGTGAACTAAGCAGCGATGTTCAACCGCTATTGCCCGTACGATAGGGTAACGTTCCTGAAGGCGATTTTCCAGTCAAATTTACCTGAGCTTGAATCGATCTGCCGTCCGGAAACCGGCGAGGTTGCCCAATCAAGCGACGTTGTGCGGAAGTGATCACACGGGTTAGACTGGATTAAATCTTAGCTAGGGAAGCGATTTAAATTCCGATGGGATTGTCGAAATTTCCCTCAAACAACGCTCGCAGCGCGGAATGTAAGTAGCAGTACGGTAATGATTGAAACAATTCTCGGCTACTTAATGGGGTTGGTGGTTGGCATTGTCATGGGCATGTTTGGCGGTGGCGGATCGTTATTGTTGCCGGCGATGCTCTACCTGCTTCATTACGATCTGAAATTTGCCACCGCTTATACTACGATTCTCGTGGGTATCACTGCGCTGGTGGGTGTGGTGCCGCGTATTCAAAAAAAGATCATCGACTTTCCGACGGTCATTGCGTTGGGGATTCCGGTGGCGACTGGAAATTTAATCGTGCGGCTGTGGTTGTTCGATGCAGTGCCGGAAGAATTGTTCACGATCGGGTCGCTGGTTGTGTCAAAAAAGATCTTTGTTTTGACTATTTTTGCCGGTCTCATTTTTTTATCGTCCGCGACGATGCTTGGATTAATTGGCAAACCTGTTAACCAAAACATGGATTCGAAAGCCAAGAAGTCTATTGCTTACTACATTTCATTGTTCGTTTGTGGACTGCTGATCGGTGTCATTCCGGGTTTTACGGGGGCAGGTGGCGGCGTATTGATCGTACCGCTATTGGTTATATTTTTCGGACTACCCATGCGAACTGTCATTGGCACTAGTTTATCCATCGTTGCCTTCAAATCTTTTGTCGGATTTTTCGGTGGCGATATGATTCGTCTTGGCAGCGAGATGGATTATCAGTTTTTGGTGCAGTTTTCAATTTTGATGATTACGGGAGTCGTGATCGGTTCTTGGTGGTCTCAAAGGTTTGATGGCGAGAGACTGAAGCGTATTTTTGCGTGGTTCCTGATGGCTCTGGCAACTTTTATTGTTATTTACGAGTGCTTTTTCAAGATTGCAGTTTAAAGCAGACGGTTGGTGGGCAGTTTTAAGCGTCCGATTTTTGTGGATGGTTCCGTCCTTTTTGAAGTGGTTTTCCTGCGATACAATCAACGCTGTCTTTTTCTTCCACTACTTTCGGCGTTTTTCGATGGACACACAAATTTTCAGCGGCTGTATTCCCGCTTTGATGACACCCTGCGGCGTTGAGCGCAAGCCCGACTTCGATGCTTTGGTAAGCAAGGGGCAGCAAATGATGGCTGCCGGAATGCAAGGTGTGGTTTACTGTGGTTCGATGGGCGACTGGCCACTGCTAACCGACGACCAGCGAAAAATGGGAGTGGCGCGACTTTGCGAAGCGGGGGTTCCTGTCGTGGTTGGCACTGGTGCGATGAACACTCGTTCTGCCGTAGACCATACTGCCCACGCGGCATCCGTAGGCGCCAGTGGATTGATGGTCATTCCGCGGGTGCTCTCGCGGGGAACGTCGCCGACAGCCCAGCGAAATCATTTTGCTGCCATCCTCGCGGCGGCACCTGAGGTTCCCGCCGTTATCTACAATAGTCCTTACTATGGTTTTGAAACCAAAGCGGATTTATTTTTCGATTTGCGTCGGGAGTTCAGCAATCTAGTTGGTTTTAAAGAATTTGGCGGAGGTCCGTCGTTAAGTTATGCCGCCGAACATATCACAGGTGCTGATGAAGCGTTGAAGTTGATGGTTGGAGTCGATACGCAGGTTTTTCACGGCTACGTGAACTGTGGTGCCGTCGGAGCAATCACGGGAATTGGAAATGCTATCCCGGAAGTTGTCTTGCATTTTGTTTCGCTTTGCGAACAGGCAGCCGCAGGTGGCGTGGAGGCAAGACGTTTGGCTCAAGAGCTCAATGATGCCTTGTTTGTGCTATCGACCTACGACGAAGGTCCAGATTTAGTCCTTTTCTATAAGTACCTTTTAGTACTCAATGGAGAATCGGAATACGAACATCACTTTAATGAATCCGATTGTTTGAGCCCAAGTCAAAAGAACTTTATCGAATCCCAGTATCGGTTGTTCAAAAGCTGGTGGGCGAATTGGCCAGGGCGGACATTCCAGGGCTAAATTCAGAACAAAGATTGTCTGTTTTACCTGTCAGTCCGCCCGCGCGATTCGGTTCGACCCCAATTCAGTGTCGAATCGATGTTGCTGGGATTAGTCTGCCGAGGGAGCCGCGACATCGCCCTGGGACCATTGGCCGTCAATTAACCGCCAGGCTTGGTTAGGATTGGAATCCTGAAGGATGGCGGGAAGACGGTGAGGCCGGACATGATCAAAGCACTGCAACATTGCAAATCGCGTGATTGACCCAGGCATTCCAACGGCGGTGAATCCCGGGTGACCGGTCGCTGGAAAAGGGCCGCCGTGATTCATTGCCGCCGACACCGCGACCCCTGTAGGCATCTGGTCGTTTAAGAGTCGTCCGACTCGCTGGCGAAGTTCCGGTGCGATTTGGTCGTAATGTCCGTCGTCGGTGGAGTCGCTGGCAGAGTAGATGCACCCAGTCAGATTCCCTTCAAGTGCTTCAATAATCTTTTTGGTCTGTTCAATTGAATCACTCACGACAATGAGCGTGGATCCACCGAAAGCTTCGGTCTGGAGTTTTTCCGCGTGGGAGAGGAATTGCTGGCCATCGACTCGCAGAACGGTATTGCTGAAAGAGTACCCTTGACCGCCCCCCGTGGTTCCCCCGCAAACCAAGGTTGCACCTGCGGACGTCAGGGTTTCGATGGCGGAATGAAGTCCGTGTTGCCCTGAAAGGGAAAACAGTGTGCCTACCGGTTGCTCGCTGAATTTACTGGCAACCGACTCGATGAACTGTTTTCCATCGGCGTCATTTTGAACAACAATGAGACCGGGGTTGGTGCAGAATTGTCCGGATCCCATCAAGCAGCTTCCCGTTAATTCACTCGCGATTTCATCTCCACGTTCCTTCAGAGCACCGGGCAAAACGACGATAGGATTGACCGACGATAGCTCAAGATAGATGGGTTTACCGACCGAATCGGCGGCTTGCTTCAATACCAGTCCGGCATTTCGGCTACCGGTGTAACCAATGGCGGCAAGCCGCGGATCCTGTGCTAGTTTCTCACCGTCCGCGTGGGAGATGCGGTAGATCAATTGGACTGTGCCGGCGGGCATTCCCGTTTCTTTGGCGGCCAGTTGTGCTTCTTCTGCGAGCAGACGCGTCGTGCCTGGATGCATTGAATTGGCTTTTGCGATTACCGGGTTGCCTGCGGCGATTGCTGCGGCAAAATCTCCGCCGGAAATACTGCCAAAGGCGAGTGGAAAATTATTGGGGCCGAAGACGGCAACGGGGCCGAGCGATGCGAAGCAGGATCGGATATCGTTCGCCGAATCAATGATCGGCATCTGCCACGCTGCCGAGCGGGTTGCCGAGGCAGCGGCGCGAAGCTGACCGGTCGTTCGGGCAAGTTCTCCGACCAGCCGTGTATCGGCAGGCAGTGCCGTCTCGCGGGCTGCCAGGGTTCGGATTTCCTCGGATCGCGCATCGATTCGAGCGGCGTAAGTCTCGAGGAAGGCTGCGATTGCCTCATCAGGCATTTCTCGAAGTTGAGCATAGGCAACACCAGCGGCGTCAAGTGCGGCTTCGCATTCGGCCCAACTGCTGACAGGATAGTCTTCCGGAATTACCGTTGCGGCGCGAGGGTCGCTTGCCTGAAAAGTCTGTGTGGCATCGGAATCTCGCCATTCTCCGGCAATTAAAACTTGGTGTGTCGCCATGGTATATCTCAAGTTGATAAAAAATGATTGAACGTTTTGAAGGAAACGATGACTGCGAGACTGAGGCCATTGACTTAAAAAGTCACTTCTCAAGTAATTGGGAATCCAACCAATGAGCATCTCCCCGCAGCAGGTGTTCACGAATAGAATAAACTAACATTCTCAGTCGGCTACTGAAACCGTCACGGCCGATGCAAACCCAAGAATCTGTTGGTTCCCATGATTCAACGAATTAAAGTTATCGACTCGCATACCGGTGGTGAACCGACGCGGATTATCGTCTCAGGCGGGCCTGATCTCGGCAGTGGAACGCTGGCGGAACAGGTTGCCGTCTTTCGGGATCGATTCGATGGGATTCGCAGTGCGGTCGTCAATGAACCACGGGGCTCGGAAGTATGGGTGGGCGGTCTGCTGATTCAGGCACAGGATCCGGAGTGCACCGCGGATATTATTTTCTTTAACAACACCGGTTATTTGGGAATGTGTGGTCATGGCACCATAGGTCTGATGGCGACCCTCAAGCATCTTGGGATCGTCGAGCAAGGCGTGCATCGAATTGGAACGCCGGTGGGTGTGGTGACGGCTAGTTTTACAGGCGAGCGTCGAGTCGCAGTCGAGAACGTCCCGAGTTACCGCCTTCGTCAGGACGTGACGTTTGATGTTCCAGAGTATGGCCAAGTGATTGGTGATATTGCGTGGGGTGGAAATTGGTTTTTTCTAGTAAAGAATTCACAGGAAAAATTATGCGTCTCCAACGCTGGGCACTTAACGGAGGTGACGAAACGAATCAAGGAAACGCTTGAAAGCAAAGGGATCGGGGGAGCCGACGGGCCGATCGACCATATCGAGCTCTTCACCAAACCTCAGGATCCGGTAAATCAAAGTCGAAATTTTGTTCTTTGCCCTGGCGGTGCCTACGACCGGTCGCCCTGCGGCACGGGCACGAGCGCTAAACTCGCTTGTCTGGCTGCCGATGGGTTGCTGGCTCCCGGTGAGATTTGGCGGCAGGAAGGAATTCTCGGGACGGTATTTTCAGGTTCCTTTAGAAACGATGAAGTCTCTGAGAGTATTATTCCGACGATTGAGGGGGAAGCGTATATTTGCGGAGAGTCAGATTTAATTCTCGACTCGGATGATCCTTTTAGGATGGGGATAACCTCATGAAGGCTGGTCAGGGAGATCGTGTTGTCGTCATTGGAGGCGGCGTGATTGGCGCAATGTGCGCTTGGAATTTATTGAAAGCGGGTTGCCAAGTTACGATCGTGGATCGGGATAAATTTGGTGCCGCTTGCTCGCATGGTAATTGCGGATACGTTTCCCCGAGTCACGTGCTCCCGCTTTGCCAACCAGGAGCGATATTGAAAACGCTCAAAGCGATGTTTAAATCAAATTCTCCGTTTGCGGTGAAGCCGCGGTTTGAGATGAACTTTGTTAAGTGGTTTTGGAATTTTTCATTGCGGTGCAATCATCGGGACATGATGGCCGCAGGCAGCGGAAGGCACGAACTTCTTCAATCCTCCAAGCGGTTGTATCAGCAACTCATTGCGGATGAAAACATTGATTGTGAGTGGCAGGAAAAAGGGCTTTTGTTTGTTTTTGATGACGAGAAATCGTTTCGCGAATTCGGAATAATGGACGGGCTGATACGACAGAATTTTGGGGTTCCAGCGACACCTTATGACGGTCATCAGCTGACCCATTTAGAACCGGCTATTAAGCCAGGATTTGGAGGCGGTTGGCATTACGAAGGGGATTGCCACTTAAGGCCGGATAAATTGTTAGCTCAAATGCGCGAGAGAATGGTGGAACGGGGCGTTGAAATTCTTGAAGATTTTCCGGTTCAACAATTCGAAATAGAACAGGGAACTGCGAAGGCAATTTTATCCAACGGACGTGAACTCGAGGCGGATCATTTTGTTGTGGCCACCGGTGCGATGACGCCGTTTCTAAATCAACATCTGGGAATGTCGATACCGATTGAGCCAGGCAAAGGGTATTCGCTGACGATGCCAAAACCTAAATTGATGCCGAAAATACCTATTATTTTTGAGGATAGTCACGTCGCGATCACCCCGATGCAGTCGAAGTATCGGATTGGATCGACAATGGAATTTACAGGATATGATACGTCGATTCCCCCGCGTCGGATTGAGTTTTTGAAATCAGCAGCGAGAAAATATTTACACGATCCCCTTTGTGATCCGATCGAAGAGGAGTGGTTTGGGTGGCGTCCAATGACGTGGGATGGCAAGCCGATTATTGACCGCAGTCCAGCGATGAACAATGTTTGGATCGCTGCCGGTCATAATATGTTGGGGTTAAGTATGGCGACCGGAACCGGCCAATTACTGAAGGAACTTATGTTGGGCGAAACCCCTCATATTTCTCCCGTTCATTTTGCCGCTGCCCGTTTTCAATGAATATGAAATCACAAAAACTAACGATCGTGGGCGGAGGGATCACGGGATTGTCAGCCGCGTTTTATGCGCAACAGTCAATGCCTGACGCCCAAATTACAGTGCTCGAATCTAGTGGATTCTGGGGCGGAGTTCTGCAGACGGAGTCGGCGGAGGGTTATTTAATCGAACACAGCGCGGACATGTTTACGACGGACCCCGAGGCGGCAATTCGGATTTGCGATCGCTTGGGGCGATCTGAGGAATTGCTTCAGACTATTCCGATCGACGACCGCGCTTATGTAGCCACCGATGAAGCGATCCATCCTGTTCCCCGTGGCCTTTCTTTGATGTTGCCCAGCGATCTAGATTCAGTCTTAGATTCCCCCTTGCTGACGACGGGAGCAAAAGAGCGATTTCGAGCTGAAGAACATATTCCTCCCAGCGAGTGGAGTCAGGATGAAAGCTTGCTTTCATTTGCAACACGTCGGTTTGGGCGAGAGATCTACGAGACGTTAATCCAACCGCTCGTGGGCGGGATCTACACTGCCGATCCCGAAAAACTGAGCATGCAGGCGACGATGGCAAGGTTTGTGGCGATGGAAAAACAACATGGCAGTTTGATTCAGGCTGGCCGAGTCGCGAAGGGTAAAACAATTCAAAGGGAGGCCAGCGGGGCTCGTTATGGGATGTTTCGCGCACCGAAGAAAGGGATCGGCGAATTGGTTCGATGGATCATCGAGGCGCTGCCCAAGGTGGAATTTAAGACAGACTCGATAGTGAAGTCGGTTGCTAAAGTCGAGTCGGGTTGGCAAATCACAACGCGCGACGCCGGTTCCGAATCGCCTCGCGAATTAGAAGCTGATGGACTGGTTTTGGCCACGTCTGCGAGGGTTAGTGGGCGTTTACTCCAGGCGGTCGATGCGGAGCTTGCGAAGGATCTAAATAAAATTGAGGCCGCTAGTTCGGCGGTCGTCATTCTAGGTATCGATCGTCAACAACTGGATCGGGATTTTTCAGGATACGGGATCATTGTTCCCTCGATCCTCAATCGTGATGTAATCGCAACGAGCTTTGGAAGCAATAAATTTGAAGGGCGAGCCCCCGATGGAAAAATTTTGGTTCGTTGTTTTATCGGCGGTGCCCTGCGGCGAGAGCTGGTTGAACTGGAAGACGAACGATTGGTCGAAATGGCGATTTTGGAATTGCAGCGGACCGTGGGGTTCAAGGGTGAGCCGGGTTTAACACGCGTTATCCGTTGGCGAAATTGCATGCCGCAGTATCATTTGGGGCATCGAGAATTAGTGGCTGGGATCGAAGAATTAGCTGCGAATCATCGAGGTTTAGAATTGGCTGGAAACAGCTATCGCGGTGTTGGCATTCCCGCGTGTATTGAAAGCGGAGCCCTTGCCGTTGAACGATTAGTCAATGACTTGGCGGACGTTTAGCCCTATGGCAGCGTTATTCTGGGCGGTCTTCGACGAAGGCGGTGAGCTTGTAACTTCTGTTGTCTCGCGTCGTATTTGCGGGCCTGAGCGTGGAGGCCGACACTGCCAAATCAGCACTGTCACTAAACCTCAATTGTCATATGATCTTCTGCAATGGTGATCGGTGTGAATATTTGGCTGACAGATTCGAGATCGAGGGGCTGAGGAGATTCATCAAGTGGGTTGACGTGGACGAGGAAAAGTCGATCTACGTTGGCGGTTGCGGCAACTTTTGCGACCGGAGTGAGACAACTGTGTCCTGTTAGTTCTGCCTTGGACTCCCAGCCGTCGGGAAAATAACACTCGTGAATCAGTGTATTTACATTTGCCACAGCGCCCACATAGTTTGCATCTGGAGATGCGGTGGTGTCTGTGATGTAGGCGCAAGATCGGTCTGGCCAGTCGATGCGAAAACCGTGTGCGCCGCCAGGGTGATCCAGTGGGATGGCGAGAATTTGAGACCCATCATTAAGGGCCACAGGGCGATCGGAAAGTGGTTGGAAATCAAAGTTCGGTTTGACGGGAAATAGCGACTCGCTAAAGAGATGCTTTTCAATCGCTTCGATTTTTTCCTCGGCGAGATGCACCGTCACTCGTTGCATTTCTTTTTGGTAAAGAACGTCGTAGAGGAAAGTAAGCCCGATGCAATGATCCAGGTGGATATGTGTCAGGAAAATGTCCAGCGTATCGGTTTGAATAAGGTCGCGTGCTCGGAAGATTCCAGTGCCGGCATCGAAGATGACCCCTAGTTCAGGAAGCATTAGGCAGGCGGTTTGCCGTTGGTTGTTTGGGTGGTATCCCGTCGTGCCAAGGAAATGTAATTTCACGTTTGCCTACCCAGGAAAAGAGTGAACCAAGTGATCACCGACGGCGGTTGCTCGCCCCTCTAGTTTAGACGATTATCAAAAGTCGCGAGTCGTTTGAGACGCCAAATTATAGCTAGTGCAGGAAAAAGTCGATGGTTGGGAAGCCATGCCGGAGGGGCGTCACTTACCAAACAAATTTCCGATCCCCTTGATCAACTCTCCCTGGATTTTCTCCTCCAGCTGATTGGGATCAAAATTGGTAGCGGGAGTTGCTCCATTGTTGATTCCCGGCTGATTGTTAGCCGGAATCCCCAAATCTTCTCCAATTTTTCCAAATAGTTTGTCGCGTTCCCGCTGAAGTGTTTCATTCAGTAATCCACCGGTCGCTTTGTTGACGAGGTTTTGCGAGAAGCGTTTGATGATGTTTTTATCTAACAATGGCTTGGTAACGGTTCCGCGGATCGGAATCGAAATGGAGCGCCCACGGAGGCCGGCAAGAAGTGGTTTTCCCTCGATCCAATCGTCCGCAATTTGAATTTCGGCGATCATATCGAGTGTTTGATCAAATCCGACACTTCCCTTGGTTTGAAAAACGAGGTCTTTGTGTTGGATGGTCATCGTTTCATGGTAAATGCGTTCGTCTTTGACGACGAACGGAACCGACTGACGACTCATCCGAATCCATTGGTTTGCGCTCGCATTGGCTGAGCTTGGCTTCATTAAATTGCGCAGTTGTTTAATCGTGCCGATAAGCTGCCGTGTCATAGGACCTGCGCCAACCTGCAAGTCTGTAAGATGAATGATTCCTGAAAGCTCCATGTCTAATGGAGCAAACGCAGGAATTGCCGCCGAGCCAATATCGACGGTGAAATTGCCTTCGGCTGAGGTAGAGTCGGCCATCATCGGTGCGATATAGCTTAACCATTGATGAGCCGTTTCGGAGTCAAGGGCAACGTTGTCGATCACGCGGGTGGTATTCATTCGAATAATCGGTTCAGCGCCACGCATGTCAATTTTTGGATTCAGTTGAATGGAACCACTGGCGAATGGAATTCCCTCGGTTCTCAGGTCAGCAATTTTCTGTTGAAGCAGGAAATTTACCTTGCTGGCACCGATCGGAATCCCCAACAGTTTTCCGGCATCCCAATTGAGGTTCGCTGTTGCTTGAAGATCAGAGGATAATTGGTTTGATTGTCCCGGAGTGGTGTTCGCCGTTTCAAAAATGGGGCCTTGAACAACATACTGATCAAGATTATTTCCAGACAATTCAAACAGGTCACCGAAGTTGGATTGAAGGACTTGATTTATTTTTTCCCAACCTGGTCTCCAAGTGCCTGCCAAGTCGGTCAACATCGTGTTTCCGAGGTCGCGAACCGAACCATCTAAGGTTGCAAACAGACTTGCGGACTCAAGTTTGACATTTTGGAATCCCAATGCATCAAAATCTGCTGCAAGAGAAACGTCGCCCGACAGGTCAAGCTTCGAGTCCCGCCAGACCTCTTGCCATTTCAGCTGGACTTGGCCTGCCTGTAGGACCTGCCCATTTAGCGGCGCTTGAGCTTGGTTGATGGCGACTTCTACTTGGCGATGAAGAGAAAGGTCGCTGATGGTTGAATTGATTCGACAACCAATCCCGCTCTCGTTAGAACCAAGCTGTGCGGTTCCTTCGAGCCCTCCGTACCAGAAAATACTATCGTTTGTCGGTGAGAGTTCGAGACAATTCGAGATTCTATTCAAATCCCCTCGGAAGCCGACGCTGCCCTCAATATGCAAATAGCCTGGGAATGAAATTCGTAGATCTTTGCTCTCTGCGACCAAGGTATTGTTAGAAATGGTTGCGGTGTCGATCGCAATATTTCCAGTTGCAATTTGGTACGCCAACCTCCCGTTCCCAACGGTTCGTGGCTCGTTCAATTTCAATCCGAAGCCATCGAAGAAAAGATCGTCAATGTAATAGTCGATATTATTGAGCTGAATTTCTTCACTATCAAGGGTCGCATTACAGGTCATTCCTAATTCGCCCGCGGCCTGAATGTCGCGTAGGTCGACAACAGCGTTGAGTTCCGCAAGCCAGCTGGCAACGGGGCCTGTGATCTGACAATTTGCTTTCCAGACTTCCTGAAGGAACAGGTTTTTGGAGGGTTCAGCCAATTCGATAATCAGCTTTTCTTTGCCAGACCGCAGCTCAATGTTGGTGCGGTCGAGTCCGATTGCCGTGCGGGAGTGGGGATGCAGTGCAGCTGACGCGGTAATGTCTAGAGTGTCTTGTTGCCACGGGGGTACATCCGGCCCTGAGATCGAAGGCTGTGTAATGTTGAATTCGCCGTTAACAAAAATTGAATTGGGCTTGGAATCATTGGCAGTTTGAATTGGTGTCTCGTCCAATTGCCAACCAAATTTACCGCCGACGGAGCCTGCAAATTTCCACCCCTGCAGATCGATAAATTGTTCCAATCGTTGCGTTAGATTTTTGAGATCGCCGCTGGCGGTAAAAGCGCCAGACTTCGTATCGGCATTTCCCCGGATCGTGAGAAAATCAGTGGTGCAAAGGATATTGTTAATGGCCAAACCATTTTTCGATTCCTCAATCGTTCCTACCAGTCGTAGCGGTTTTGCCCAAGTAAAAGCCTGAGTGCCTCGACTCGCGTTCAAATTAGTGGCGTCCATATTGACGACCATGCGTTTGGTTTCGTTCTCGAAGCGGCTACCTGCCTGAAACGTCAACTTCCCAGAATTGACGACTAAATCGTCGTGGAGCTGGAGGGTCGAGGGGAGCATTTGAATCGTTTTTGCTAAATCGATTGTTCCATCTAATTCAAACGGCTCACTAGGAAGGTGGCCGGTTTGAGTGAGTTGATTCAGTTGTTGTACCGATAGAGTTCCATTGGCTCGAATCGTGCCTAAATCACTTTGAATTTTGAATTGCTGGCCGGCCACGGTTGAAGGCGAGAGTAGAAGCCCTCCTTGCGCCGTAATGCTATTAGCAAAGAGTTGGTCGGTCCCAAGTAAATTCGGTGATGCAAAGCCGAACTCGCGAACGTCAATTTGTTGAACGGCAATATTCAACGACTGTTGCGTCGCGATGTAGGTCGCTTCGATAATTCCGCTGAGCGTTCCAGCAGTCGCCGTCGGTCCGAATATTCGTTCTAAAACCGGGCTCACAATCGAAAGCGGCAGCGTGCGAGTTTCGAGCATGAAATCGATCGAATCAAATGTCAGGGCTTTCTGGCCGGCATCCACTTGGGAGCTAAAAACCAATGCTCCCGGAGTGAGCATTTTGGGATTGCTCTGGGCGTCCAATTTAACGGGGGTTACCTGACACTGGGCATCGATAACCAAAGGGGCGGTGTCGCAGTTTAATTGGGCAATTGCGTTTAAATCGTCGACCTGCCATGCCTCATCGGAATAGGTCGTTGAAATAATCGCTTGCCCGTCGATAACATTGAGAAATAATTTGGAGGTGCTCGAGGCTTTAGCAATCTTGGCCGGGTCGCCTGGTTGTGGGGGCGTCGTTTTTCCCGAGATCGCGAGGTATTGCGATAGTGCGTCTTCTAGATTGCTGCCGTCCGGTCGTAGTTTTAAATGGATCGTAGGCTCACGAACCTCGAACATTCCCAAGTCATCTGAAAAGAGGAAAGAGTAAAGTGGTTTAGATGAGGTGATTTCGGCCATTTCAAAAAGAGGATTCCCCTCTTCATCGATGGCAGTCACCTGATGGAGTTCGATCGGCTGCAGCCAACCGAATGCTGCCTGTTCGACCGATATTTTTCCTTTGAAATCCTTCAATACAAAATCAATTGCTGTTTGCTGCAAGCCAATCCAGCCGAGGAGATTCGGGAAGATCAAAACAACTGCTATTAAGAGTAAGAGCAGCCATTTCCATCGCCGCTTACGCGGAGGTAGGCTCACCTGGGTGGTTTCAAATACATCTTCAGGTTGATTAGTTTCAGACATTGGGCTTCCTTGCCGTCATGTACACTCGCTCATTGCGTGGGCGCAAATGCAGAGAGGGACTTGGGTTACAAGTGACCAAAATTCTATGCTGCACTTGCAAAATCACAAAGATGAATCTCGTACTGCGAGATTGGGGCCCCTGTCGGATGGGCGATGGCTGGGATTGAGGCGGGTAGAAATGGATACCGCTGGAGTCAGTTTCGCCAAATGCTAGCGAAACTGGGGCTAATTGGATTTAGCTATCAATTAAATCGTGAATGACATTGCCGTGAACGTCCGTCAATCGAAAGTCCCGCCCAGCGTATCGATAGGTGAGTTGTTTGTGATTAAAGCCGAGGAGTTGGAGCATCGTTGCATGCAGGTCGTGGACGTGAACGGGATTTTCGGTTGCTTTGAAACCGAATTCGTCGGTGGCGCCATAGGTCTGTCCACCTTTGACTCCACCGCCTGCCATCCAGACGGTGAATCCATGATGGTTGTGATCGCGACCATTAATTTTGCCAGCATTGGATCCTGGAGTGGGCATTTCGACGACGGGGGTGCGGCCAAATTCTCCCCCCCAAATCACTAGTGTCTCGTCTAATAGCCCACGTTGTTTTAGATCATTTAAAAGGGCGCCAATTCCCTGGTCACATTCTCCGGCGAGTCGCCGATGATTGACCTCAAGATCGTCGTGGTTATCCCAAGGTTGCCCGTTTCCATGCCAGACTTGGACGTAACGCACCCCGCGTTCAACCAATCTTCGGGCGATGAGAAGCTGTCTGGCATTGACTCCTTTCCCGTAAGCATCGAGGACATGTTGTGGTTCTTTGGAAACATCAAAAACGTCTGTCGCTTCCATTTGCATCCGAAAGGCAAGTTCGTAGGACTGAATTCTCGCTTCGAGTGCCGGGTCGGTTCCGGCCTGTTCTCGGTGAATCTGGTTCAAGCGATTCAGGGTATTGAGTTGTTGACGCTGTTGGTCGCGCGTTAATTTTAAATTGGTAACGTTTTCAATGAGCTTTTCGACGGACTTGTGTTTTGTATCGACGTGAGTTCCTTGAAACACACCTGGCAGAAATGCTGACTGCCAGTTTTGAGTATCTTTAATCGGGTAGCCGCCGGGGCAAAGTGCAATGTAGCCGGGGAGGTTTTGATTTTCAGTTCCCAACCCGTAGGTAATCCAGGAACCGATACTTGGCCGGACAAGTCGCGACTCGCCGCAATTCATCAATAAGAGTGAGGGTTCGTGATTGGGTACGTCGGCGTGCATCGAATTGATAACGGCGATATCGTCAATATGTTGGGCTGTATGGTGGAAGAGTTCGCTGACATGGATCCCCGATTCTCCATATTGTTTAAATTTGAAGGGGGAGGCGAGAGCAACACCAGTTTTTCGCTCTGTTTTCAGATTGACTGGAAGTTTTTGACCGTCTCGTTTTTGCAATTCTGGTTTGTAGTCGAACGTATCGACGTGGGACGGCCCTCCATTCATGAAAAGATGGATAACGCGTTTGGCTTTTCCGGGAAAGTGTGGCGGTTTGGAAAGCAATGGATTCAGTGTTTGGTCGGTGCCCAAAGTCGATGCGTGTAGCATTCGGTCATCGCGCAAGAGTCCGGCAAGCCCAAAGGTGGCTAAGCCTGTGCCGCATCGCTTAAGCAGGCTGCGGCGACTGAGTGAGCAATCGTTTTTTTTCTCACTTCGAATCATTGAGTATTCCTATTCCGCGGGCACATTTTTAAACCTCAATCGATAAATTCAAATTCATTGGTGCATAGCAGAAGTTGTGCGTACCTCGCCCAAGGGGCGAGGTTGTCAGGGGTGTGTGATTGTTGAGCGGACATAATGTATTGAGAACCGACTTCCATTTCCAGCGAAGTTGGCTCTCGCTGAAAAAGTGTTCGATAGAGTTGTTTAATTTTATCGGCTTGAGGTTCGTTGTTTTTAACGACAGCCTTTATTAAGTGATTTGCTTGGGCCATGACGAAAGGCGAGTTAATCATGAATAGCGATTGTTGTGGGACGGTGGTGCGAATTCGTTTTGCGGCGCTTTGATCTGGATTGGGTAAGTCAAAAACACGGTAGATGCCGGGTAAGTTTTGGCGATCGATTTCGCCGTAGATCGTTTTTCGTCGACTCAGGCTGGGGCCGAATAATTTTTCTGGCTTGCCGTGCATGCGGGGGTCGAGTTGCTGTGATACCGCGAGCATTGAGTCGCGAAGCGATTCAAATTCCAATCTCCGCCGGTTCATTTTCCAAAGGAGAGTATTTTCGGAGTCAACTTCTTTGCATTGCGGGCGATCTTGACTGGATTGGCAGTAAGTATCTGAAACCATGATGGTCTTGTGAAGTTGTTTGATTGACCAGTCATTGTTCATGAATTCCCAGGCAAGATAATCCAAGAGTTCGCTTTGAATCGGGGGCGCACAACGAATGCCAAAGTCACTGGGTGTATCTACCAAGGGTTTAGAAAAATGGTGCATCCAGACGCGGTTGACAAAAACGCGCGCCGTCAATGGATTGTTGACGCTAGCGATTTTATTCGCCAATTCGAGTCGCCCGCTCTTGTTTTTAAAAGGGGCTCTTTTGTTTTCTCCGTTTTCCAGTGGGCTCAAAACAGCTACGAACTGACGGGGAACGACATCGCCTTGCTGGTGATGATTTCCACGAATCATCACCCGACCTTCACGAATCTTAGTCTTGTCTTGGATGACCATGGCTCGCGCAAGTCCCTCGGGCGCGTTAGCGTTGAGTTTTTTGATTTCCCTGTCTAGTTTTTTGATTTCGTTTTTTGCGGCCAGGGCGAGGTAATTGTCTAATTCTTCTAAGGGGAAATTCGCGGGTGAATTTTTGGCAAAGACGAGTTTGGCGAGTCGGTCATTGGGCGGTGGGAATTTCCCCACGAGCGGCTGGGGAGACCCGGCTTCGAGCCACTTTTCGATGGTCTCGGAAAAGAGCTGGCCGATAAGATTGGCGAGTTCGATTTTTGCCCGAGGGGGCTGTGCGATCAACCGTTGAAGGTAAACTTTCCCGATCATCTGGTGGTTAGCTGATTTCGCCCACGCGTCGATTTGAAGTTTTGTCTTCGAGGCGAATTGGCCATCGGGGATCGCTAGTAAAGTAAGCGTTGGTTTGACAATCGTTTGTTCATTGCGGTTCCTCGCGAAAAAGCTTCGCCATTGCTTGATAATGTTCGACTGGACTGCTTCTTTTTTTAGCTTTGTGAATGGCTGGGATTCAATAAGGTCGGCTTGGCCAGGGGCAATGACATGGGCGATGTAGTCGGAGAAATGGCCGCGAATGTGTTTCAAACTTGATGCGCGGTGTTTTTTTCGAAGGGTTTTAATTTCCTGATTCTGTTTTTTAAGCGAGTCAAAATAGGCTTGGAATCGAATTCGCTGGTCGGGATATCCCAACAAGGGAAGTTCTTTGGGGACTTCATTGTTATTGAAAATGCTGTAGAGCGAATAGTAATCTTCTGTCGGAATGGCGTCGTATTTGTGGTCGTGACAGCGGGCGCAACTCACGGTCAGTCCCATTAGTCCACGTGTCACGACATCGACTTGGTCGTCGATGGTATCGGGTCGGGCAAGATATTTTCGGCCCACGGTAATAAATCCAAGTGCGGCAAGTGATTTTTTATCCTCCGGGATTTCTAAATAGTCCGCTGCTAATTGTTCGCGAATGAAATCGTCATACGGTAGATCACGGTTGAGTGCGTCGATCACATAATCACGGTAGGTGAAAGCGAACGGATAGCGATTGTCTGCGTTGGCGAGAGTGTATCCACTGGTGTCAGCATACCGAGCCACGTCCATCCAATGCCGAGCCCAACGCTCGCCGTAGGCTGGCGACGCGAGTAGGCGGTTGATTACTTTTTCGTACGCACCGGGAGCGGGGTCTTTGATAAATTGCTGAACCTGTTCATCTGTCGGGGGTAACCCTGTCAGATCAAATGTCGCTCGTCGAATGAGCGTGCGGCGATCAGCCCGCGGAGAAAGGTTGAGATTTTTCGCTTCGAGTTTGGTGAGGACGAATCGATCGAGAACGGAACTCGATAATTGATTGACTTTCGGAACGGGTGGAGAGATTACCGGTTGAAACGCCCAATGATGGCTGCGATGGTCGTCGATTTTTTCTATGGATGTCAGTTCTTTTAATTCGGCATTTTTTTCAGGCCAAGGAAGGCTCATGGCAACCCACTGCGTCAGGTCTGCGATTTCCTGATCGGCCAGTTTTTTGTTGGGAGGCATGTCATAATCGCCTGAGTGACTTACCGATTGAATGACTAAGCTGCCCGTGGGCTTTCCGACGATGGCGGCAGAGCCACTGTCGCCCCCCGCTAAGATAGCTGCCCGAGAATCGAGGCGGAGTCCGTTTTCTGATTTGACCGGGCCGTGGCACTCGAGACAGTGTTGAACTAATAGCGGACGGATTCGATTTTCAAAAAAATCTAGCTGCTGACTGGAGAACGTATCATCATTCGCGTGCGCACGGATAGACACCAACGCCAACATGATCGTGGCAATCCAAAGCAGCAATGGTCGAGGGTGACACCGAGGCATGATCGCAAAATCGTTCCGTCTAAATCCGGATGGACAAACGCGGCTGATTTTTTACCTGCCGCACGCTGCATTATAGCATTTTAGCTTGGCCAAAATCGAGAAATTTTCAGTGCCGCACTTGTGTGATTGCGCTCACAACCCTCGGTTTGAGCGATTTCCATGAAGCTTGAACTATTGGCCCGACGATTCAGGCCCGCGCCCAGCGTTTGACGATTTCAATTCCGACTTCGCCGGCAGCAACCATTTCATCGAGGCAGGCCCATTCTAGTGGCGAGTGAATGTTGTGCTGGCCTGATGAGAGATTGGGCGTCGGCAGTCCAAGTTCTGTCAGACGCGACCCGTCGGTTCCTCCTCGAACGATGGTTCGTTTGAAATTACGCCCAATCGCCTGGTGTGCTTCGACAGCGTAATTGACGGCCCGCGGTTCATTGACCAATCCGTCCGCCATGTTGCGGTACTGCTGCACGATCTCAATGGCAACTTGGATGCCCGGGCATTTTGATTCTACAAGCGATGCGGCTTGTTCTAAGATTGCGGCATGGTCATTGAGTTTAGGGGTCTCAAAATCGCGAATCAGCACCTTGAGAGTTGATTCGGCGACTCCGCCTTCAAGTACGTAAGGGTGAAGAAACCCATCTCTCCCATCAGTGCACTCGGGCGAAAGTTCAGGCGGAAGAGACGCCAAGAAATGGCCAACAGCGCGGTTGGCGTTGATCATTTTATCTTTTCCATAGGCCGGGTGGGTGTTCACTCCCGTAAAGGTGACGACGGCCATGTCGGCAGAAAAGGTCTCTTCATCGATGTCCCCTTGCCCTCCTCCGTCAAAGTTATAGCACACGGTCGCGTTGACCTTTTCGAGATCTACGTGATCGACGCCATGCCCGATTTCTTCATCGCAAGTAAAGAAAATTCGAACATCCCCACGTTCGATTTCCGGGTGTTCGAGGAGATAGTTGGCCAGTTCCATGATGATCGCGACCCCCGCTTTATCGTCGCCACCGAGGAGCGTGGTGCCGTCGGTCGTGATAATTGTTTTGCCTTTGGCAGCGGATAATTCCGGGCAGCTTATGGCAGAAATTGTCTTGGTCGGATCGCCTGTCAAGCGAACATCCTGCCCGTCAAAATTTTCGATCACGTTTGGTTTCACCCCTTTCCCCGATGTTTCGGGGGAGGTGTCGACGTGTGAGTTGAAGGCGACGACCGGGGCGTCGGTGAGATTGCCCTTCACGGTGCCGTAAACGATGCCCCATTGATCCTGCACCGCGTCGACAATGCCCATCGTTTTCATTTGCTCGACCAGCAGTTTTCCGATTTCGATTTGTCCGGGACTGCTCGGGTAGTTCCCGCTTTCCTCGACGGCAGTGGAGTCGATTTGGACATATTGCAGGAATCGCTCAAGGAGTCTTTGGTGGTTCATGTTTTTGTCAGTCAAATAGTCAAATTCGATAAGAGAAAATATAAGTTCGGGTTGAATCGGTACAAATTTACCACGTTATCCAGATTCAAACGAGTTCCGCTGTTGAGCTTAATGCGTCGCCTTAGTTTTCAAGGAATCGCCGGTGGGATAGGATGAGACTTTCTGATCCCTCAAACGAGTAATTATTCTATGCCATCGCCAGTCGTAAGCTACCTCGTTTTTGACATCGAAAGTGTAGCCGATGGGAATTTGATTTCGAAAGTGCGGTACCCCTCTGAGAATTACACTCCAGAGAAGGCGATCGAGGTTTATTGTGGTGAGCGTCTTGAGCAGACGGGTTCCGAATTTATTCCGTACACGTATCACCTGCCCGTTTCGGTTGCAGTAATTAAAGTCGGAATCGATTTGAAGATAATCGATATTGTGACACTCGATCCGCCAGAATTTCGTCCTCACATTATCACCAAGAACTTTTGGGATGGCTGGCGGGCGTACCAGATGCCGACACTCGTGAGTTTTAACGGTCGCTCGTTCGATATTCCCTTAATGGAATTATCGGCATTTCGATTTGGGATTGGGATCCCCGATTGGTTCAATCTGAAGGCGAGAACCTACGATCAAAAACGGAACCGATACAATCAGGCGGCTCACTTTGATCTTCAAGAAGTGGTCACGAACTATGGTGCGTCCCGTTTGAACGGGGGCCTCAATCTGATGGCTAATTTGCTGGGCAAGCCCGGGAAGATGGGAATCGCGGGCCACATGGTCCAAGAGCTTTACGACAAGGGCGAGTTGGGAAAGATCAACGACTATTGCCGTTGCGATGTTCTGGATACGTATTTCGTACTACTGCGAACAAAAGTTTTGAGTGGAGAAATCACTCTCGAAGCAGAGCAGTCACTCGTTTTAGATGCGATGCAGTGGCTCGAAGTCAATTCGGAAAAAAATCCGGTTTACGGAGAGTATCTATTGCAATGCGAGTCGTGGGATAACCCCTGGTTGAAATCCTGAGAGGAATTCCACAGGGGCGGATTTACTTATTCGCCACGGTTGCTCGATTGGCGCGTTTGCGATCTGATTCTTTGAGTAGCATTTTTCGGAGACGGATATTACCGGGAGTGATTTCAACCCATTCATCGTCCTCGACATACTCAAGTGCTGACTCAAGCGAAAACAGACGCGCAGGTTTCAGTAAGATGTTTTCATCACTGCCGGCTGCTCGAATATTCGTCAACTGTTTTGCCCGTGTTGGGTTGACGGGAAGGTCGTTGGCGCGGGCATTTTCTCCGACAATCATTCCTTCGTAAACATCGTCGCCGGGCGAAACGAACATTTCGGCCCGTTGCTGAAGTCCGAATAACGCGAAACCCACGGCTTTTCCGGGAACCATCGAAATCATCACGCCATTGGGTCGGGCGGCAATTTCTCCTTCGAGCAGGCGGAATTCTAAAAACCGATGGTTAATAACCGCGGTTCCCTGGGTGGCGTTGAGCATTTTTGTGCGCATCCCAATTAAGCCTCGCGATGGGATCACAAAATTGGCAAGCGTGAATTCACCGCGGGCGGTCATCTCCTGCAACTCACCACGACGATTTCCAACCATTTCCATCACGGGGCCGAATTTATCGGTGGGCACCTCGACCACAAGCGACTCAAAAGGCTCGTATTTTTTTCCATCGATTTCTTTGATCACGACTTTAGGTTTTCCGACGGATAACTCAAATCCTTCGCGTCTCATTATTTCAATTAAGACGGCGAGATGCAAAATGCCGCGTCCCGCCACCGCAAACGAATCACCATTGTCCATCGGGCGGACACGGAGTGCAACGTTGCGGTCGAGTTCTTTGGTAAGCCGCTCCCGCAGTTGGCGACTCGTGACATATTTTCCTTCTTTGCCAACCAAGGGTGAACTGTTAATTGAAAAGACCATTTCCAGAGTAGGTTCGTCAACCGAAATTCTTGGTAGTGGTTCGGTGACTTCGAGATCGCAAATCGTATCTCCGATTTCGATATCTTCGATTCCTATGATCGCTACGACTTCGCCCGCCTCTGCCCGTTCGACTTCTATTCGACCGAGTTTGTCGAATGAGTTCAGTGTTGAAATTTTGCATTGACGAGGAATTCCATCACTGCCGATAACGTTGACCGATTGACCCTTTTTAATGCAACCGCTGTGAATTTTACCGACCGCAATCCGGCCGACGAATTCTGACCAGTCCATCGTCGTCACACCCATCCGGAATTTACCTGGCTCAATCGTCGGCGGGGTCACTTGTTTGAGCACAAGATCCAGTAGAGGTTCCATATTTCCAGAGAACACGTTGGCCTGATGCGTTGCGAACCCCTCTTTCGCCGAAGCGTAAATGAAATGGAAGTTATCGAGATACTCTTCACCACCCATTTCAAGAATCAACTCCATCGCCTCGTCGACCACTTCGGCGGTTCTTGCGTCGGGTCGATCAACCTTGTTAACGACAACAATCGGCTTGAGTCCTGCCTCGAGTGCCTTGCCAAGCACGAATCGAGTCTGCGGCATTGGCCCTTCGGCGGCGTCGACGAGCAGCAAAGCGCCGTCGGCCATTTTCAACACACGTTCGACTTCGCCACCAAAGTCGGCGTGGCCTGGTGTGTCAATGATATTGATTTTGACACCCTTGTAGGGCAGCGCAATGTTCTTTGCGAGAATGGTAATTCCACGTTCTTTTTCGATATCTCCCGAATCAAGAATGCGTTCGCCTTGCAGTTGCGATTCCCGAAATTGACCGCTTTGACGAAGAAGGCAATCGACCAGAGTCGTTTTCCCGTGATCGACGTGGGCAATAATGACGATGTTTCGAATGTCTTTACGTTGGGTCATGGAATTGCTTTTGTACTCACGCTGCTGGTCGTGACCGCGGTTTGTCCCAAGAAAGCCGAGCAAAATGGCTAAATCCGGTGCGTGAATCGTCGGATTGACTTGGGACTCTGCCGGCAATTGGAAAGGTTGCCAAGGTCGGAAGTAAATTGAGACAGGATCATACCGGTCAAATGGGAAATCCGATAGGTGAAACGGAGACTTGGTGAAGGTTGCCGATACTTGCAGTTGGTTCTAGACTTGTGGCATTGTCTGTGACAGGCTGCTGATTTTTCCGGTATCTGAGCGCGATAGGGGTAGGTTCGGGCTGGAAATTCTGGTGGATCGTTTGAGTTTTCCAATAGAAAAGGCTTAAGGGTGGCAAGAGTTGTACTAGCGATGTCAGGAGGCGTGGATTCAAGCGTCGCTGCGCACTTATTGATCGAGCAAGGTCATGAGGTGATCGGTGTCTTTATGAGGCATGGGGAAAAAGCGGTTGAGGCTTGTTCGATCGACGGAAAAATGGAATCTTCGCCGCTCTTGCCGGTTCTCAATAATCGCGCCGATCACAAACAAGGGTGTTGCAGTGTTTCTGATGCAGAGGATGGTCGCCGGGTAGCCGAGCGATTGGGAATTCCCTTTTACGCACTGAATCTCGAAGAGGAATTTCGGGGGATCATCGATTACTTTGTCGACGAATACACCGTCGGTCGCACGCCTAATCCCTGCGTGATGTGCAACAACCGAATCAAGTTTGGTAAGTTGTTTGATTACGCGGATAGCGTGGGAGCGGAGTTTTTAGCGACGGGCCATTACGCGCAGCTGGCGCGGGCGGAAGACCAATTAAAGTTGCTACGGGGCGTGGATCCGGGAAAAGATCAGTCTTACGTTCTGTTTGGGATTAAACCAAAATTTCTCGAGCGAATGCTGCTTCCCGTTGGCCAGTTTCAAAAGCCCGTGATCCGAGAAATTGCTGGAACGCTCGGGCTTAATGTGGCGGAGAAGAAAGACAGTCAAGAGATTTGTTTTGTCACATCGGGGAAGCATGATGAATTTGTGCGCCAACGGCGAGGCGACGTTGTCGACGAGCACGGCGGCGCTTTGGCGGGCGAGATCGTCACGACCGATGGGACGGTTGTGGGAAACCACCCCGGAATCGAGCGGTTCACGATTGGGCAACGTAAAGGGCTGGGGGTTGCCATGGGTGAACCCTATTTTGTGGTCCGAATTGACCCCCTTCAAAAGCAGGTCGTGATCGGTTCGTTAGCTGAGTTGGGTCGGCAAAGCCTCACGGCAAGTAAGACCAACTGGCTGACTTCGGTTCCCAGTGGGCCGTTCCAATGCCTCGCGCAAATCCGGTACAACAGTCGGGCTCATGCGGCGACGGCGGAGAGACTTCCCGATTCTCGATTAAAAATTGATTTCGAGGAGCCGCAAAACGGTGTCGCTCCGGGGCAGGCGGTCGTTTGCTATGCTGGTGATCAAGTCCTTGGCGGAGGTTGGATTGATTAACACCGCCACGAAAGTTTGTTTTTTCTCGCCTTGAGGGATGTTTTTGAATTGAGCTTTTCGAGGTTAGTTGGAAAAAAGCAGGTTCACTCTGGCCATTGATAACTTTAAACTGAACCTAAATACGTTATGATGAGAGAAAAGTGAAGCTACTGAGCTGAGCCGATATCGAACTCAATTCGATCCCATCAACTTCAAACCAATGCCGAGGAAGTCCGTGCAGTTGATCAACACCATTCAAATCCACCATCTGGTACTAGGGCAAGACGATAACAGTCGCACGATATTGCTTCTGGCCGGAGCCGGCGTGCTCGTATTTATCGCACTCGGTTTGCTGCTCGCCTTTGCACGTTATGGGCAGCTCTGGATTCAGGCCTACACTTCGGGTGCGGATGTCAGCCTATTTAGCTTGATTACGATGGGTTTCCGAAAAGTCCGACCCGACATGATTGTCAAAGCAAAAGTGATGGCAAAACAGGCTGGTTTAAATATTAGTCGCAAAGATGGAATTAGCACCGAACAGTTGGAGGCCCACTACCTCGCTGGTGGTGACGTTATGAAAGTGACCAATTCAATTATCGCTGCTCAGCGAGCCAATATCGATCTTGATTTTGACCGGTCGGCGGCGATTGATCTGGCTGGACGGGACGTGATGGACGCGGTTCGAACATCGGTCTATCCGAAGGTGATCGATTGTCCTGACCCCGAGCGAAGTGGCAAGAATTTTCTCAGCGCGATGTCGAAAGACGGTGTGGAGTTAAAAATTCGCGCGAGGGTTACCGTTCGGACTAACCTCGAACAGTTGATCGGCGGTGCCACCGAAGAGACAATCATTGCACGGGTTGGCGAGTCAATTATCTCGTCGATTGGATCGGCTGATCGTCATCAGGATGTCCTTGAAAACCCCGATCGAATTTCTCGAGCCGTTCTCGAACGTGGCCTGGATGCTCACACTGCATTTGAGATCGTTTCAATTGATATTGCCGACATCGACGTCGGCGAGAACATTGGTGCAAGGCTTCAGGCGGATCAAGCCGAGGCTGATACTCGCGTTGCTCAGGCTGCTGCCGAGAAAAGACGAGCTGATGCGATCGCGACAGAACAGGAAATGAAGGCGGATGTCGCGATGCAACGGGCTGAATTGGTATTGGCCGAATCTGAGGTGCCCCATGCGATTGCCGAAGCGTTCCGACAAGGCAATCTTCGCGGGGTTAAACGCTGATACAGGCCGACGCTGATACAGGCCGACGGGTTCCGAGAATTCCAAGAGCTTTGGAGGGGTTCCTCGGTTTGAGTCGCCGGTATCATCTCACGCCGAGCTAAGGTTAATCTCCAGTTGGTTTAGTTTTCTAAAGGATGTATGAAAATCATGGCAGAGGCAACACGATATTGGTTGATGAAATCGGAGCCACTCGCTTACTCAATTGACGATCTTGCTGCTGAGAAAAATAAAACGACTTGTTGGGATGGCGTGCGAAATTATCAAGCGCGGAATTTTATGCGGGATGACATGAAGAAGGGGGATCAGGTGCTGTTTTACCACAGCAATGCCAAGCCCCCCGGCGTCATCGGAACCGCCAAGATTGTCAAAGAGTCCTATCCAGACTTCACAGCATTTGATCCCCAAGATAAGCACTTTGACCCCAAGTCGAAACAGGAAACCCCGCGGTGGTTTATGGTCGACATCAAGTTGGTAAAAAAGCTTAAACGATTGGTGTCGCTGGACGAGCTGCGCACGGTAAAAAGTCTTGAAGGAATGGTGTTGTTGCAAAAAGGATCTCGCCTTTCTGTCCAGCCTGTGACCAAGAAGCAGTTCGAGACGATTTGCAAGTTATCGGAAAAACCGGCACCTGTTTAACGTGACGATTTTACACAGAACTGCCCTCTGGTTGCTTGTTGGAGTGTTTCCTTTTTTCAGACTTAGTTTCAGGTCTGTTGCATTGCAAATCGCTCGAAGCGCTTGCGACCAGCAGGCGAGTCGACAGGCGAAGTGAAAGTCACGCGGATAGGGAAACCAGTCGAGGA
>JAPKBL010000208.1 GCA_028823415.1 Mariniblastus sp. | reverse complement strand
CCACTGCGGACCTGCATTTTGGCCGTACTTTGAGCGGTTGTCAAATATTCAGCCTGCCATCCTGGACAACTTGCTCTTCAAAAGATAGGCCGGATGAGGTCAGGGCTGATCGGAACGACGGGACTACTGAGTCTCGGCGTTAGAGCGTGCCGAGGGCTGCAGGATGAGTCAGACGTGTGGGGCGGGCCACGGATACGGTGCCTCTTTCCATCAACAAATCGGTGTTGTGAATCGCGCCCAAGAAATGGACCGTATTTCGAATACTGGTACGTAATGTGTTCAGGTCTGGTTACTTGGTATCGTTTTTGTTCGCCTTCCTCCCCGTGTCCGACAATGGAAAAACATGTTTAATCCTCCGATCGGTTTTGACAATCAACCGATGCCCTCCAGATTTCTTCGCGGCAACGACTAGTAGATACTCAATGTCATCACCGCCGTGTTGGCCCATTGAACTTGCATTGGGTTCAATCGGTTTCAGTGCAAAAACACGTCGGCCCAGTTTCAACGGGTCTGGTAATTTCAGGTCGACGAGATCGACAGGTGACGGGAAAGTACCCATAAGTGTCTGGGAAAAAGAATCGCCAAAATCGCTAATCCCAACGTGATTGGGGTCAATTTTAATTGAGCCGCGACCAGCAGGATTTGTCGTAACTTCAATGCTCGCAACCCATTTTCCGTCCTTGCGTATCAATCCGCTCGAAAGTGTTGCGCTTTTTTCCAACATCTCCTCACCCTCAATCTTAGGCGTTGCGTTCAACTTGGAATGGAGCAAATACATCATTTCTATCGGGGGTTGACCGACGTTTTCCACGACTTGATGTTTTCCCAGACAAATCAATAGTTTGGATTCTTGGGAATTGTCATTCGGAAGATTCAGGAATAACTGACGACGACAAAATGGTTCGTCAAAATCGAGCTTGTAGACGGTTCGGTTTTGTAATCCGAGCATTCGACCTTCTCGCCCGGGTTGAGGGTCAACAGGAACCAGGGTGACGGAATGGTGAAATGACTTGATGCTTTCGATTCCAGCCACATCGCCGAATTCATTGAAAACGACTCTTGGTACGTCGATGACCAGTAGTCCGCTTCGATTTTTTCCGCTGTCTTGATCATCAAGCACGACTTCGATTGAAGTGATGTCTCTTTGGAACACGTCGGTGGGGATTTTGGTTGGTGTGGCGAAATAGCCTGTCGAAATTCGACTGACTTTTCCTGACTGAAATTTCTCTTGTTCGGTAGTAGTTTCGTTTTCAGGCCAGTGCTTTTTGGGTGTTGGAATCCCTTCCATGGCCCTTCCCAAAGCCAGATAGGCGGATTTGTCTTTTGGATTGTCACGCAAGACTCGATCCCAATGAAATTTGGCTGCGAACCAAAGTTCTCGTTTTTCGCACTCAAGGCCTACCTTGCGGTGCCAATCTGGGTCGATTTGACATTTCTTCAACCGGATTCGTTTATCTACGGGATCTTCTTTTTGCTTTTGGTCTACCAACAGGACTTTTCGGCCTCGAGGGACTGCTAACCACCGGTTGTCAGGGGAGAGGTTTTTGGCAATCTCACGGTCGATCGATTGGGGTAAAACATACTGCTCTTTCGTGGAAAAACGCCAGCCCAGATACTCTCGTGCGGAATCGTCTCGAAAGGACGAGTAAATCTCGCGAAAGTCATCACTGAAGGTGACGAATTCAGGCCATCCAAACTTGGACGTGATGATTGTTTCTTCCTCCCGGACGGTTCTGGCATCCCAAAGCACGATTGATCGGCCCTGATTACCGGAGGCTAAGAACTCTCCATTGGGACTGATTGCGACTGAGTTTACGGCTCCACCATGCTCGCGGAGCGTCCTTAACTGTTCGCCAGAATTGTGATCCCAGATCCGTACAGTTCCGTCGCCGCCTCCCGACACCAAGCGTGTACTCGACGGATTGAATACGATGCTATTAACGGTACCGGAATGCCCGACAAGCGGACTCAATTCTTCCTTGAGCTGAATATCCCAAATCCGGATGAGGCCCCCGCGAGTGCCGGAGGCGATTAGTTTACCGTTGGGACTGATTGCAATGCTCTCAACCATTGTGCGGGAATCAAATGTATCGACCAGTGCCCCCGTGTTCGTATTCCACAGCTTTGCATTGTCATCATAGCCGCCAGACACCAAGTATCTTCCGTCGGCGCTGTAACAAAGACAGGTACACCTTGATTCATGCCCGGAGAGTTCAAGAGACTCTTTGCCGGTCAGCGCGTCTAGAATCTTGATTTTGTTGTTGCGGTCGGTGGACGCGAGCCATCGACCATCTGGGCTGAATCGGAACGCAACATTCATTTGATCGTGATGTTGCTCAATGGACCAACGTTTTTCTTCGGATTCAATTTCCCACACGGTGAGACTGGACCAACCACTGACCGCCAAAAATCGTCCGTCCGGAGAAAGGTCAAAATGAATTCCTTCAAAAGACTTCAGCCGTTCTCCGTCATACCTGTTTCGGATGAATACTGTTGGAGTTGAACTTTGAGCCGATTGGCTGGAGATCCGACTGGTTGATATCAACCAGTCATGATTGATTCCAAATCCAACTTGAGTCACGGCCGAGGCGTTGTCCTCAAATCTTAAATGATTTGACTTCAGGCGTGCGTCCCAAACCTTAACGGTTCCATCCGAACTGCCGGTGGCTATGCGTGTACCATCTGGATGAAAGTCGAAATCCAGAACGGCCCCCGTGTGACCTCGCAGGGTGTGTCGTTTTTCCCCCGATCGTGCATCCCAGAATTGAAGCGTTCCATCATTGCATCCGCCAACGACAAAACGGCCATCGGGGCTAAATCCGACGCAATTGATCTTGGAACTTCCGCCAGTTTTCCATCGTTCTGAATAATTGGCTACGCTCCAAACTGTTATTTCACTACCTCCGTCGCTCGTAGCGAGCATCGAGCCGTCCGGGCTAAACGCAATATTCTCGGCGAGGATGGCTTGACCGCCAAGCGATTCGATTGTTTTTCCAGTATCAGTGTCCCAAATCGTGAGTCCTTTGTCGAAAGATTTAAAGGTTGCGGCAAGTCGTTTACCGTCGGGACTGAAGGCCATTTTTTTAACCGAAGTTGACGTTCGGTGTTTACTTATTGTTTTGCCTGTTTTGGCATCTATTAGCAGAATCTCATTCATTCCGGTTGAGGCGATCCGATCGCCCGTTGGGCTAATCGCAATTTCAAATCCGCCATTTGAGGAATTATATTTATTCCACAGGACTTTCGCCGTGGATAAGTCGAAGGCAGTATTCGCGTGCATGGCATCGGCAAAAATGATAGTGTTTTGGTTTGAGCCAAATCCGATATCCATTATATAAGTCGATTGCTCAGGTAACGTGTCGATCTCTTCACCTGTACATCCATTCCAAAGTTTGACTTTGTTGTCATAGCCACCCGAAACGATCTGGGTGCCATCTGGGCTGAACGCAACACTACGGACCCCGCGCGTGTGCCCGAAGAGCGTCATATAACCACCATCAAGTTCTCTTCTGGTGACGTACCACTCAAGATCACGTTCCTTCTTGGGAATGCCTTCGAGCATGTCAATTGCCTTATTTGTCTCAGATGACATGAAGTGATTGATTGCCAGGTGATAGTCTGAACGCGCCTGTATCTTTTCCGCAGTCTGGAATGCAGCCTCCGCTTTAGGTGTCTGTTGGTCCGTCGAATCGTCATTCGATTCGGCTTGTTGCTTCGGTAGATCGGCTTGAACACAACACGAGCCCGGGTTGGTTAGCCCGAAAGCCAATAAAACCAGAATTGCCGTTCCAAAGATGGCTGCAGAGCGAATTATTCTTAAATAATTCGAGCGAATGTGCAGGGGCGATCGCCGTCTTGAATAGAATGATGCACGATCAAGAAGTAGACGGGCATCACCGACGAACTCATCTATGCATTCACAACGGAGACTTGGCTTTAACTCGATATTTTTCATCGTTATTGGATCCAAATCGTATGGGAATATTTTTGACTTGCCCATCGAGCAACACTGTGGCAAGTCCATTGTGGCAGCCTTTTGAATTGAGGAAAGGGTTGCTCCTGGTCGCGTTACACATCAAGTTCGTTTAGTGGTTAATTGAGGTTAATGTGAGTGATTCAGGTAAAAGCAAATTCCTATCAGTGAATTGAACAAGCTAAACAATAAAGGAAGGTAAAATATGAATAAATTAAGTATAGCATTTCTTGGATTCGCATTGCTGGGCACCAACTGTTTCTCCCAGGCTGAGGATAGGACTACAGGAACACAACCTGCAAAAACTGGAACACTACAAACTAAAGACGCTACCTTTAAAATTGATAATAAAGGTTTTATCACTTCGATTGTCTCCAGGAAATCAAAAAAAGAGTATAGCCCCAAAGGACACCCGTCCCCGTTGATGAGTCTATCGTTCTGGCCGAGGGGCTGCCTCACCCGGCGCTTGACGGAAAATGGGTAAAGGACCCTGCATCGTTCAAGCCGGATGTTGCATGGTATGGTCGGCGTGACAAGATGGTGGAGTACACAAAAGCGCTTGGCCTTAATGCGATTAAGGATGAGAGTTATCAGTTTTATATTAATCCCGCAACGATCTCATCTGTTGCAAGGTCAATCAAAGCGATCACCGACAAGACCAACAAGCATGGCATCAAGTACGGTCTGCATACTCTCTGCGGTTTCATTCGAGGTGAAAGCAGCGATGTAAGGCCTGTACCGAATCCTGATTTGCAAACCGTGCTACGGACAACATTGGCTAAGTCTATTGGAGTCAACGATACAGCTATCATCGTTAACTGATAGGGATTTTGATCCACTGCGGACCTGCATTTTGGCCGTACTTTGAGCG
>JAPKBL010000093.1 GCA_028823415.1 Mariniblastus sp. | reverse complement strand
AAGTGTTTAGGTCAAAGTGTTTAGGTCAAAGTGTTATTGAGGGCTTCAACGATGAAAAAAATATTTGAATTTTACCTTGTTATTGCGATTCTATCTTTGGTTAGCTTTAGCCCGGTAATGGCTCAGCGCACAAGCGAATCCGGCGCCAAGGGGCGGGGAAATGAGCAGTCTGAAACACAATTTAAAGGTGCCGTGGTTGAGGTTTATAAAACAATTGACGGCGCTCAATTGAAGGCTTGGATTTTTAAACCAAAGTCTGCCGTCGAATCTCAAAAACTTCCGGCCGCAATCTTCTTTTTCGGGGGCGGGTGGCGAGGTGGGGCTGCGAAACAATTCGTGCCGCATTGCGAGTATCTTGCGAGTCGGGGCATGATTGGAATTGTGGTCGACTATCGTGTGTCGTCGCGTTATCGAGTGAAAATTACCGATTGCATTGCGGATGCAAAATCGGCCGTGAGGTGGGTGCGTCGCCATTCAGCGCGTCTCGGAATTGATCCGCAGAAAGTGGTTGCCGGCGGCGGATCGGCTGGAGGCCATTTGGCCGCAGCGACAGCGACGGTGAGTGGTTTTGATTCTCCCGATGATCAGCTTTCCGATAGCTGCCGTCCGAATGCACTGTTGCTGTTCAACCCGGCAGTTGTGCTTGCAGGGATACCAGGGAAAATCGAGTTGGACCGAGAGCGTTTGGCTCGCATTACAGCCAGGGCAGGGGTCGAGCCATCGAAAATCTCCCCCTATCACGGTGACTTGGCCTCGGCACCACCGACATTTATTGTCCACGGAAAGGCAGACACGACCGTGCCCTATGAATCAGTGGAATGGTACGCAGAGAAGATGGAAGCCAATAACAGGCAATGCCGATTGATTGGTTATGAAAAACAGCAACACGGATTTTTCAATAGCGGAAAGAAGAGCTCCGAGTATTTTGACAAAACCGTTGTCGAGATGGACGCGTTTCTTGTTTCGCTGGGCTACTTAAAGCCTCGCCGCAAAGATGACTAAACTTGCAATAACACAGTCTGGGGAATTGGCATGGGAAACTTGGGGACGAGATTTACTGCCTACCTTACGCGACATTTGAACCGAACCAGGCCGCCTTTCTGAGGGGCGAGTGATTCGGTAAGTTTCCAGCGAAGCATCAGAGAGCCGCCATCATTTTTCTCCTGCGAGAAATCAGAGCTAATCGTCGACGATGCGGAGTCCTCGATGTATTCGAGTCGGCGAGTCAGATTGTCAATGATCGTAACATCCTCGAGATTTCGAGCGCTGAGGTTGTCAAACCGGATAGTGAATTCAACGAGGTCACCGGTGCGCGCGGCAATTTTTGAGGCCACTTTGGTGACTCGTAGAACGTCGGACCCTTCTTTGGTTTCAACATGAACAAATTGTTGAGCTGATTTCACTCGGTCAACTGTGACAGGAGCAGTGTTGCTGACTGCGATCTGAAGTCCAAGATTATCTTCCCAGACCTTGGCGGATTGAATTCCAAGGTCCAGTCGAGCCGACTCACTGTTGGAGTATTTTCCTAGTCGAATCAAAGACAGATTTTCGTAAGCCTTGAAAGAGTTCCGGGTGCCGAGAAGGTGAACGATGTTGTCGGCCAGTACGCCGCGGGTCCGATCGATGAATTCACTGGCGCGTTTTGTATTTTCAAATTGATCTAAGGCAACATGCTGGTTGGTCGTCGACGTCTCATTGTTACCATTGGCCATGGCGATCGGCGTTTTTTCTTCTATCGAGCCGATGGGCTGGCGGAGTCGGGCATTGAAGACGCCGTCGATGCGACGGACAGCACCAAAGCGAGGGGCGTAGATTGCAACACGGTTGCTAGGTGTCACCAACCGACGGCCGTCAGCGGTTTCGAAGTGTCCAATCGTATCCTCGGTTTCAAGTCCCTGGATTATTAAATCATCGCCAATAGTAACCTTGACACCACGATCGCTACCATCGAAGACATACTCATCCCGATTGGCTTTTGGATTCCACCCGTTGTACCCGGGTGTCGATAGTTTTGAAGTCGCCTGAGTGGATTTTTTGCCTTGATAAACCATTCCATATCCGATCGGTTTTGGATACGAGCGGAGTAGGGCGGAGCGGGGTAGATCGTTTTCAGCGGCAACAAGGGCCGTGGTGTTGCTGGCGGGAGATTGAGTTTCCGTCGGGATTCTAGTGACAACTGCACCACCGGGCACCACCGCGTCGGATGTGACCATTGGCAACTTGAGTTTGTTGCTGGCGACCGGTTGGACAGCAGTGTTCAGTTTTTCGGGAAGCGACGCTCTTTTCAGCAGTCGATCGAATCCGTCTTGTGCTTGTGAGTTAGCACTACCGAAAACTAAACTTCCAATGACTGTAATGCCGGCAATGAAACCGGAGAATTGTTTCTGTTTACGTGTCATTACTTGTTCCGAATTGAGAGTCGATTGTTGCTGGGCTGATTAAGTAAGAATCACGATCCCATAATTTCTTTGAGTGGCCCTTGTCTTATTTCGCAGGGTCAGGGGTGGGGTCGGGCAGTTGAGCCGCCAGCGGCGCGTTAAAGTTAAATAAGTTCACTTCGTCGGTTGCCAAAGGAATGCGTGAGCCGATTCTCAGGATCGCCATCGGACGGCCTAGTCGCTCCGCTTCCCGCAACGGGTCCCGAGCGCTACCGATATCGACTGATGGTTGCTGGTCAGCGATGTGTCGTTGAGGAAGGGCGGTTTCTGGATTTTCTAAGTAGATCACCTTTGTAACAAGGCTACCCCGCATGGCATCGACAATGTCGTCCTGCGTCAAAACGACTTCGACAGGGAACTCGTTCTCGAGTCCTTGAGGTGGATGAAGCCGGTTGAGAAGTTCAATTGAAGGATAAAGCGATTGCCCTTCATAGCGGGGAACATTCGTCAGCTTGAACCGGTACACGGGGCCGATTTGCATGGCGAGAGAAGCCTTGGAAGCATTGGTTTGGATAAAGCTGTTTCCAGTGCCAACTTCGATGTTTGTTCCTTGGGGAGTGATCAAGCGAACCGGTTGAACATGTCCACGCAGGGCAGGGTTGCCGAGCCGATAATGATCTGCAGCTGCGCCCGGCACCATGTTGCCATCGATCAAGTGATGGCGAACGCGTTGCTGTGCTGACACGGATGCCGCGCTCATCAAAAGCGTTGAGGTGACAGCCAGCAGGATGAGTTTATTTGCAAAGGGATGCTTCATCATTTTTCTCGTTAAGTTTCGACATCAGGTTTAAACCATCTGCGAATTTGGAACGTGAATGGTCGTCATTCATTATTTCTGCCACTCCGGAGCGAAGTGCAAAAAACGAGCCGCGATGACTTTCGCCATCGCGGCTCGTGAGATTTCTAAAGAGCACTAGCGACGGAATCTGTTTCCGACTTGCCCTCGAGGGCTGTCCGGAGGAAGAACTCCACGAACCATATTTGCTGGTGGTTGAGTGTTCATTCGGTTCGGTCGGATTGTTCTCTCGTCAATGAGCACTTTGTTCACTGGTTGCGGATAGCTTAGACCCGGTCGCTGACGCATGTGAACATCAACTTGCTGGGTTGGCGTTGGAATTTGCATCGCCGTGTGGTTGTACATGTCGTACCGCTGCAATCCTGCAGGTCCACCGAGAGGAATATGGGGAGGACCAGGTAAACCAATGTTGGTACCAGTCATCGGCATTCCGTAGTTTGGCCCTGTGACTCCAGAGATGTAGTCAGAGACTCCGCTGCCCATCATGAATGGACCACCAGCGGCGACAGCAGGATCTGAACCAGGTACTTCAAGGTCTTTGTTACCCATTCTTACGATTGCAAGAATCGATCCCCGACGGTCAGCTTCGGTGATCGGATCGACACCGGGATCAAGACGAGTGCTGACAATCGTGTCAACGCCAGCCAGAGCTAACTCTTGAAATTCCGGATCGGGAACGTAGATAACTTTGGTGACAAAGTTAGCTGCCGCAACTTGATCGAAATCTTCCTGGGTCAGCTGAACTGGAACCGCTGCATGCGAAAGGTAGGCAGCAGTTCGTGTGTTCGCTCGGCCAATTTCGAGAGTAGGATAGAGTTCCATTCCCGGACGTCCTTCGATTTCGGTTACCTTCAGACGGAAGATTCCACCCTGAGCAAAATTCTGTCGACCAGGAACGACCAATGGTGTTGAGTCGTACATTCCAACGGCTGAAACGTCCCAAGCGATATTCATCATCTTGGGTTGGTCAAACAGGACCTGAACATTTTGGGTCGTTGCCACCCCAAAGGTTCCATGGCTTGCATTCTGCATTGGACCGCTTCGCATCGATCGGTTGAGAACGCCTGGGCCAGGACCGCCGACACCGGGGCCGGGCTCCATGAGCATTTGAGCCGGTGGCAAATTATGCCCTACCGGAATTCCAGTGCGGGCACCTGGCACTTGGTATGCGAGCGCCGTAGTAGTCAAAGTGGCTAACGCCAGCATTGTGATGCCCGTTACATAACGTGCGTACATCAGATTCCCCCTTAAAGGTTTTTTTGCCGATACTGCTCGGCTTGCCGACTCTGCCCGAGCCTCATGGCACGTGCAATTAAAAGTCTGTGTTGTAAAAGTGTCTTGTTTTTCGCTGTTTCAACAGCAAACTGCCGTAGACCATTGGCTCCGCCCCTCCTAAGATGCCCGCCCTAAAGGGCACGCGATCCTGCGCGGGTTGGCTACGTAGGTGTTAGTTCGGCCCGTCACAACACAATTCTTTGGAAAAATCCGCATATCCGATTCATGAAGCAGGAATTACCCCTTGCCGTCGCCTTGCTAGCAGCCGGAAGCCTTTTGTGGTTCTCCCAGCTAGCCGAACCCGCAAAGTCAAGCGGCGTTGTTTTGGATTCAACTGAGTCTTTAACGCAGGGGCAAACGGACCTCGGACAACTACCGAGCCTCATCGACCCAAATATCGCATTACCGATCCGGGCCTATCGTGATCGCGGGGTATTGGTTGATGATTCAAACAATGAAAACCGAGTCAATTCGCAGGTTGCCCGGGCGACTTATGAAGAAGATCTCCCATTGCCGTTGCGGCAAGAGGAAACTTCTTCGGTGGTGCGGAAAAGAAGCGTCGCAAAAGGCGGGGTAACTGCCGCGAGCCAACGTGCTCGTCGTTTTCTGTTAGATGTTTCCAATTCCCTGGCTCACTCCATGCCGTTCGAAGTTAATGTTTCGATGACAGGGTGGATTTTCGATCAGGAAGTCGCGGCCAATGGAAAGTACTATCAAATGGGGCAGGGGACTCAAAAGTCGAGTTTAGTCCTCGAGTTCGCAAACCATTCGAATCCGATTTTGATCCACCAACTATGTGACGGCAAAATTGTCTTTAAATTGCAAAAGTTTACCGATGACGGGTTAGTTGACCGACAGGATAAGCTTGAATTCGTGAATCTGGATGAGATAAGGGCCAGCATGACCAACACGACGAGTGCCTTGGTTCCTACTGGCTGGGTTGCCTCCGGTGGAATTGCTTGCACGATGCGTCATCTATCTGACGCTTTTGATTTCGAAGAAAAAAAGCAGCAGTCCAACGGCGACGTGATACTTAAGGGTGTCTTAAACGTTGAAACCGTAACTCAGTTGACCGGTAATGCCAGCACGAGCGAGGAGCGTGATTGGGGATCACTGCCAACGCATCTTCCACATTCCGTTGAGGTTGTCTTCGGCGTCGATTCGGAATTGTCTTATGTTCCCAAACGGATGAGCTTTTCTAGGTTTTCCAGTCGACGCAGTGGGGCGGCTAAAGAGGAATTGAAATTGATCAATATTGAGTTTTCGAGCTTTCAATTACTTACCAATGTATCCGACCGTTCTTTTAGTGCTAATTACATTGACGTTGAAAAGGTAGATGTGACGCATGACTACATCGCTCGAATTCAAGAAATTAGTTTGGCAAGTGAGTCACAGTCCGCAGAAAAAAACAATGAAACCCTCGAGAGGTAAATGGTTCATCCATGCGTGCGGTTGTACAACGCGTAACACGGGCTTCGGTTGTCGTCGAGGGTGAAATAGTGGGTCGCATTGATAGCGGGCTCGTTGTTTTTCTCGGAGTAGAAGTCGGTGATGAAAAGGCGGATCTTGATTATCTGGTCGACAAAATAACCGGTCTGAGGATTTTTGAAGACACCGAACGCAAGATGAATCGTTCGTTACTCGATGTTCAAGGGTCTTTACTGGTTATTAGTCAGTTCACCCTGCTTGGTGATGTGAAAAAAGGGAAACGCCCCAGTTTCGTGCGTGCCGCCAAGCCAGAGATTGCAATACGGTTGTACGAGCAATTCATCGAATCCTGTCAACTATTAAGTGTGCCGGTTCAGACTGGCATTTTTCAGGCTGAGATGGCCGTGGAGCTTGTCAATGATGGGCCAGTTACCATTTTAATTGACAGCCGGAAACAGTTTTGATCAGGTTCGGTGGAACTGCCGTAAGCGTTGTCTTGGATTTCGCGGCGAGATTCTACCGATGAAGGGTTTGGCCATGGTCGTGTAGAAAGAGGTTGCGAACCCATTGGGCTGTTGTGGCTGGAGATTCAGTGGGTGGCTCGCAAAGGCAGTCCATTACATAATTATCGCCCGCTACTATTCCGATCAGAATCGCCAATTTGAGATAGGTAGCCGCGTTGGCCCAAGTGGAATTGCCCCAAAACTTCATCGCCGTGCCAAAGCTTTTCTTTATCTTGGGGAGTTTACCTTCCCAATTGACAGCATAGATTTCATCGAGCACGAGATGACAAGTGAATCCGAGTACGACCGCCCACGATTTGTAGATGCGGATTTCAAGATCGTTCGAAAGGCAAATCATAAAAGTAACCAGGCCCGCAATTAACGCGGCGGGAATGCTATGCCACATGCCGCGGTGTTTCGTGAAACGGCGGAAAAGGCTTCCGATACCAAATCGAAGCAAAACGTACATCACGCCGGACACAAAGACCATGTGCTCGGTTGTCATGCCAATTGCTTCAAAGCGAGGCAGCATCATCATGGGGATGATGACTGACACAAACGAGAGCATTTCACGTTGTGGTTTGCCTGAGTTACTATCGAGATCAGGCAGCATGCCGGCGACGCTACACAGGCTTCCAGCGATCATGCAGTGCGCTAAAGGAACCTCAAAGCCAAAGTACCCGACGCCACCATAAAGGAATCCTAGCGCGGTGCTGGTTGTGATGTGAGTTTTAAAATCAGCCATGACATCTGAGTTGAAAACGGTTGGTTAAGTTGAACCAAGGGGGGAATCAGTCGGTGGATCACCCTAGGTGCCTCAACCGGAGACAATAGAGGACTCATAGGCGTGAACCAACGCGGATTTAAGTTGGAACTGATCGCTAGCAATCCTAAGAGTGATCCACACCAATTCGGTCAAAATCGGAGACCGTTGTGAAATGTTGAGCCTATCTGTATTGAGGTAAACACAAAATTTATCTCTAATTTCAGTGGCCTTTTCACGGATGGAAAGCCCAACGAAAACCTAGAGCCAGACTTGTACATCTGAATGCGAAAGTGTTTCAGATTTCATTCAGAATGGTTTACGGAACGGCGTGGCGTTGTTACGGATGGTAAAACAGCCACGTCGAATTTGAACAAGGAGAGATTGTGGGGATTTACGATATCGCGATGTTGGTGATTTTTTTCGGAGCCATTGTTTTTGGCTACTGGAAGGGGCTGGCATGGCAAATTGCATCGCTCGCGGCGCTGGTTGTGAGTTATGTCGTTGCGGTAAACTTTAGAGACCAATTAGCAGTGTATTTAAAGGTGGACGAGCCCTGGAATAAAATTGGCGCGATGCTGATACTCTTTCTTGGGACTTCGCTTGTGATTTGGGCGATTTATTCATCGGTCTCCAAGTCGCTCAAGAAAAATGAATTAAAAGGATTTGATCGTCAAGCGGGCGCCATTCTGGGGGCTCTAAAAGGTTGTTTGCTGTGCATGGTGGTCACTATGTTTGCGGTTTCTTTTCTTGGTGAGGATGTTCATGAGACGATCGATCATTCGAGGCTCGGACCCTATATCGAAAAAGGAATCTGGCAGGTTTCTGATTTCGTGCCTGACGAATTAGCTCGTTTTGTTAATCCTCATATAGAAAATTACAAAGATGCGGTCGGCCACGGCGAACCCTCTGTTGATACAAGCGGTATTTTTGGCAGTTCGTTGGGAACGACTTATCCTGTCGGCGAAGGAAGCAAATCAATTTTCCAAGCCAACGGCTTTAAGGGGCGTTGGAAGGCACCCAGTTCCGCTCCGCCGGGAAATGACTCCAAGGGCCGAGGAATGCCGTTTTCGAATAATCTGAGCGGTGGCGGGTTCCTTGGGACCTTTCAAAAGAAAGAGCCGGAAACCAAAGGCATCGACTGGTCGAATGTAGACATCTCGGAAGCATCTAAGCAGACTCTTGAAAATATTGGGAATCAGGCGCTGGAGGCTACCAATGAAGCGGCTGAAAATTTGTTTGAGAATGTCTACAAACGTTAAACGATATTGCCTTTTCCATTAGATGTTTTTCGCGAGCCTGCTGCCGTACTCGCCGGCCTCAGCGCCTCCGATGTCGATGCGTGGTCTTGGCTAAGGCGGAGAATTAGGATTCTGCATAGGAGATTCGCACTAGAAATTGAAAATGTCATATGTGCGAGGAAAACGAGAGACCTAACCGAACATAAGAAACATTATCGGACGTTAGGGATAGAGTGGGATATACTCGGTTTTGTTGGTGTTTTGCGTTATTGTTCCGGAGGACTTAGCCATCGACACGCCACTAACAGACGCTCAGATCAGCAAGATCCGAAAGCAGTTAAGCGAAGGTGGCAAGCTCGACGCGTGTAAGCTTCACCAGAATTTCACTGGCAGTTCTTTGCTGGAGGCAAAACAGTTTGTGGAGAGCCTGTCGAGCGTTGAACCCGGCGAATCAGATATTGCCGAAGACTGCGATGAAGCGTTGGTCGGTCAAATTCTCGATCTGTTGGAATCGGGATGTAAGCTTGACGCGGTGCGACTTTACAGAGATCGCACCGGCCGGTCGTTAATGGAATCGAAGAATTTTATCGAGAAGTTAATTAGTGAATTTGAGATTCTTGAAAAATCAAAGAGCCAATCGGGTTGCGTGGGCATCATTCTGATATTTGTTGTTTTGGGCTTTATCGTTCAGTCAATGCTCTGAGAACTCAGGCGCAGATCACGGCAAGTTCAGGGATTATGGATTTTTTAAATAAGTCCATAGATTTGGCGGCGCCAATTCAATGGAATTGCCTGCGGGGTCTCGAAAGTAGATAGATGTCCCACGGGCGCCGTTATCCCATTGGACCTCTGATTCGATTTCGATATTCGCCTCGGCCAATCGTATTTTCCAGGGTCCCCGTTCGTCTTCGGTAATGACAAAGGCAATGTGGCCTTGCCCACGGGTGCCATGGGATGGGACTTGCCTCCCCAAAACCGAGCTTTTGTCTGGATTGAAAATCAACAAATAGCTTTCATCGATTGAGAAAACTAGCATCAATTCATTCTGGCTGAGCAAACGCAGTCCCATCACTTGGGTATAAAAAGTTTTTGCCGAATCGAGATCGTTGGCATAAAGGACCGTCTCGTAAATTTTGATCGAGTTGGGCATGGCCTCACTTGGGTGATCTTAACAAGAGAGCAGATTGGATTTAGATCGCTGGATTTACCGACCAGCGATTAACAGGCGTAGGATTTTTTTAGTTCCCCCCCCTGCCCCAATTTAATGCGCTTTTCCGATTAAGAATTGCGTGCAAGAAAATCTATCGGACTTAACTGGGTGAACCTGAATCAGCGAAGGAAATTTAGCACTTAATCGTCTTGCGTTTTTTGTACGCGGTTCCTCTGTTTTCCATCTTAGTGATGTATTCGGTCGCGAGTGGAACTTTGCAAGCCGTATCGCCCATCTCGACTGTTACTTTGCCAATTTTTTTGGCCGTCGATTTTGCTTTGGCTGAGAGTGGCTTGATGTAGCCACCCACGGAAATGACAAATCCGTTCATTGTATATTTCACGCGCTCACCACATTGGTGAATGGTGGTGGCAATTTGCTGGAGTAGCGTCTTGATTTCTTCGAGATCTAATTCTGTGTCGGGCCGTGTTGCAACTAGACCCGAATACGTATTCCAGCCTGCGGCGGCGATATGATCCTTTTTTGATTTAATCCACTTTAAGGCGAGTGCTCTCGCGTGAGGGTTTTCGTGGGCGAGCCCAGGCAACGAATACTCGCCAATCATGTGCCAAGTGGCTGCACGGCACCAATCATCCAGATCCTTTTTAGACATCGCTTTGCCATCGGCTACGATGCCGGCCAAGTACATTGCATCGGTGTTACCGGTCTCGTAGAGTTCCATCGCCAACCCTTGATTGCCTTTGATTTGCTTGGCAATCACTTTTAAGTCCGCAATTTTAACCCCGAACATATTGTCTGGAGCACCGTGGCGGGCGAATGTTTTCCGTGTTTGAGCCGACCCCTTTTTTTTGAGTGCCGACATGACTTGGTTTACGGTTTTCATAACTGTTCCTCGAGGTTTTCACTTGTGCTCAACCCCTGCAACAAACGAACACGGAGAGCGCGATCTCCGCATGCAATCCGCTCTGCCACTACGCAGGGAGTTCGCCAACTTCGTCAAAGACGCCAATTTTTCGAAACCGCTGATAACGTTCTTCGAGTAACGTATCATGTGGTTTTCCGACGAGGTCCTTGAGTGTTTTCTTCAGATAGGATTTCATTTGGGATGCCGTCTTGTGGTGATCACGATGGGCACCGCCCAAAGGCTCTGTGATCACATCATCCACGATTCCCATCTCAAGTAAATTTTTAGATGTGAATTTTAGCGCAGTCGCAGCTTTCTCTGCATGTTCGGCGCCTTTCCAGAGAATGCCTGCGCACCCTTCGGGGCTGATGACGGAGTAATACGCGTGCTCCAGGACCGCCACGCGATCTCCTACACCGATTCCCAACGCACCCCCGCTTCCTCCTTCGCCAATGACAATACAGATGATTGGAGTTTTTAGGCGGGACATTTCATACATGTTTTCTGCGATGACCTGCGCTTGTCCTCTTTCTTCCGCACCAATTCCGGGATAGGCACCGGGGGTGTCGATCAGGCAGATGACCGGGAGGTTGTACTTTTCAGCCATCCTCATTTTTGCCATCGCTTTTCGGTAGCCTTCCGGATGTGCACATCCGAAAAAGTTTTCGGTTCGATCCTGAAAGGTTCTGCCTTTCTGATGGCCTAAAACCATGACTTTTGTTCGGTCGAGCGATGCAAAACCCACGCGCATCGCCCGGTCATCGCCAAACAGTTTGTCGCCGTGCAGTTCGACAAACTCGTCAAAGACGAGTGACAGGTAGTCGATGGTATGGGGTCGATCTTTGTGGCGAGCGACTTGAACAGTTTCCCATGGAGTTAGTTTTCGATAGATCTCGCGAGTGAGATCGGTCAGCGATTGCTTCATGTTTCGAATCTTTTCTGTTGACTCAACAGAGTTGCAGGATTCGTTTTCACATTTTTCAATTTCGAGAGCAAGGTCGGCGATAGGTTGCTCAAATGCAAGATAGTCCATGGTGTATTAAGTTGGGTCAGTGGGAGAAAAAACGCCACTCTTTAACGAACGAGAGTGACTCACAGTTTGCGAGATTATTTACTACTTACGAAAACCTTCGGGGCGTTTTCCAGAACGAAAGATCTGTGTCGATTCAAACATCTGAAGGAATTCGGTAAGGTTTTGGATTCGGTCGTCGGGTTTTTTGGCAAGCATTAGCTTAACTAAATTAGAAAATTCTTTCGTCGCTCCGCTGTACGCTTCCAGTGATGGAATGGGGGCCTTCAGATGTTTAGTTAATAATTCATCCGGTGAGTTAGCTGAGTAAGGAGTTTTGCCGGATAGCAATTCAAAAATAACACACCCGAATCCGTAGACATCGGATCGCCGATCTGGATGTTGTCGCCGAATTTGTTCAGGTGCCATGTAGCTTCGTGTTCCGCGAATCGCTTTGGGCCGTCCGGAAAGCAAGCCGCCGATGCCGCCTTTTTTCGATTTTAGTTTCACGCCGATTGAAAAGTCAATTAACTTCACGTGGCCCTGTTCATCGGCGAGGAAGTTGTCTGGCTTCACATCGCAATGCACCCATCCTTTTTGGTGCATGTGTTCCAATCCTTTTGCACAGCTCCGGATGATGGAAGAGACATTCGGCATCATGGATTCTTTACGTTCCCTCATCTCTATTTTGAGGTTTCTCGAGGGGAAAAGTTGCATCGATACGAGCGGATATCCCTGGTCATTGTGATACCCGAAAATCTTAATCACATTGGGGTGGTCAAGCTCTGCACCGACTAACGCCTCGTGTTTCAATTGGCCAATTTCGTAGCGATTTTTCCGGAAGTTTTCCATTAAGACTTTGAGTGCGATCCGATCATTTTTGCCAGTTCTCAATGCCTCCCAAACCTGAGTTGTCGTGCCGGCACGAATGAGTCTGAGCAGTTGAAACGGCCCGATAAAGTCTCTGCCTATTGACATTTATTTCTAATCCATCGATTCCAAGCATGATAACGCAGGCGCCGAGTTGCACCCGTGCATGTATTTTATTTTAGTCGAAGATTCGCGGAAACCAAAGTCGGCTTGAAGGGTTTGAGGCGTCGTTTGTACATTCAGCGAACCCTTGATTTGGTACTCCTCTAAGTACCAATTGAGTGGTTTCACACTAGGCCTTGATCAATTCTAGAGCTCCGAGGATCGCGTAGATCACGAAAGAGGCGTACAGAGCGCAAAAAAGGATTCCGGTTCGTCTGTTGATCTGCCTCAAATACCACATGCAGGCCATCGCGACACCGGTCAAAATAAACAGAAAAATACGTAATCCGACGACTCCGTTCATGGTTTCGCCATTGCTCATCACCAACTCGATTGGCTCCCATTGGTGTAAGTAGCAACTGACAATCAAGGGAATGGACATGCCGACGCAGACGTCAAAGACGTTGGAGCCAAAGACATTGGACATCGCGCCGGCATCGTCGCCTCGACGAGCGGACCCGAGGGACATAAATGTATCTGGGATTGATGAGACCGCAGCGGTCAAAATTACCGCAACAAAAAAGGGACTGACCCCCAGTTTGTGAGCTGATTGATTGGTAAGATCGACTAGCAAGTAGCAAGCAAATGCCGCAACGGCGGTTGCTGAAATGATGACGATGGTCGAGGTAAAGCCATTAAGCCGAATGTTGAAATAGCCAAAACAAACCGATGCAGTTTTGGAGTTTAGCTCCGCCATTTCTGATTTACTTTTGTCTAAACGACTGCGGAATTGTCGCGTCGCTAAATAGAGATGAAGCACATAGGCCAAGTAGGTCAAAAGGGCCGCGACCCCCATCCACCATTCTAGTTTTTCCTGGAATAGAAATACCAGCAACCCCGCCTGCGTGAAAATCACCCACATGCCATCTCGGTGAATGACTTCCCGAGAGACGTCGATTTGCGGTCGATCGCGTCGCGAAAAAGAAACGACGATGGCGCACAAGGCCGGGATTAAAATCAGGTTGTAAATCGAGCTTCCGGCGCAGGTTGCTACCGTCGATCCATAACCTTCGGCACTGGCAAGCATCTGCCTTTGATTGTCTTGGTTTCCAAAAAGCGCAATTGTCACAAAGAACAAACCGGTAAATAATTCTGGCATGCTGCTGGCCACGGCATCGAGAGTTGCCCCCCTGACCGATGGCGGCAGACGCAAGCGGATTCCAACCCACTGTGCGGCATCGGCAAACGGATCGCATGCCTGAGCGATTAAAATAGAAATCGTCGCGCAGGCAGACAGGATGAACCCAAGTTCAATTAACAAGCTTGAGAATTGGTTGGAAAGGAGAAAGAAAACTAACGTCAGCACGAGTGCGGCAATAAATATTCTGAAACTGGCGTTAAGTTTCTTTTTTGGTCCATTCGAATTATGTTCAGTAGCTGCCATTTCGTCTCAAAAACCGGTTCCTAAAAGGGGCTTCAAAAATGCGTGTGTTTCGGCGGTTCTAGTAGACAACATGGTCTAAGAACAATCCATGTGGCGGTGCTGTTTGTCCGGCGTAGCGGCGGTTTTTTTGATCTCGAACCCATGCTACCCATTCAATTTCTTCTCTGTTTTTTCCTACGCGAATCAAAGTGCCCACGATATTCCGCACCATATTATACAAGAAACCGTTGGCGGTAATCGCAATTTCGAGCCCTGGGAAATCATGAACGGATTCCGGCATGACTTGCAAGTCGATAACATGCCGCACCGTCGTTGATCGTTGGGCACCAGCACTTTCAAAACTGGCAAAATCATGCTCCCCCGTAATCAGAAGGGCGGCTTGTTGCATGGAGTCCAAATCCAATTCGCCGGGAATGAACCAGCAGGTTCTGAGTCTGAGCGGATCCATGATCCTGCCATGCTGGATATGGTAACGATACGTTTTTTGTTTCGCATCTCGAATGGCGTGAAATTGCTCGGGCGCTTCTTCCGCGGTTAAGACCGAAATGTCAAAGGGTGTCTCGGCATTGATTGCCCGGACAATTTGCTGCAGTGGCAATTGGCTCTCGGTTGCAAAGCTACAGACTTGCCCTAGGGCGTGCACGCCACTGTCGGTCCGCCCACTGGCTGTGATTCGAAGCTGTTCACTGGTTACCGAGGCCCATGCCGTTTCGAGGCATTGTTGGATTGAGATTCCGTTCGGTTGAACTTGCCAGCCAACATAGTCTGTTCCGTCGTACGAAATGACCAATTTGATATGCCGCATAGGATCAACCAGTCTTAAACGAGGAGTTCGGCGATTTGCACGGCATTGGTGGCGGCGCCTTTGCGAAGGTTGTCACTGACGCACCAAAATGCGAGTCCGTTTTCGCAACTAATATCTTGACGGATTCGCCCGACAAAGACATCGTCACGATCATCACTGTTGCTCGGCATCGGATAAACCCCTTGTTCGAGGTTGTCCATGACTTGGATGCCCGGTGCGGCGTCAAACAACTGCCTGGCCTGTTCTGCAGAAATTGGTTCTTCTGTTTCGACCAAGATTGATTCACTATGACAATTGGCAACGGGAACTCGAACACAGGTCGGACAAACTTGAATTGAATCGTCTCCAAAAATTTTCTGAGTCTCCCAGACCATTTTCATTTCTTCCGATGTGTAACCGAGGTGTTTCGCTGACCCGATTTGAGGGATGACATTAAATGCGATCGGGTGTGCGAATGCCTGATAGTCCCATGATTTATCTTGGAGCGCATTTCGTGTTCCCTCAATCAGATCTGCCTGACCGGCAACCCCTGCCCCGCTGGTTGATTGGTAGGTGGACACGACGACTCTCTTAATTTTTGAAAAATCATGGAGCGGCTTCATGGCGACAACCATTTGCGTGGTACTGCAGTTGGGGCTGGCGATAATGCCCTGGTGACCTTTGACGGCATCGGGATTAACCTCGGGCACGACCAGCGGCACGTGATCCAGCATTCGATGGTAGCCGCTTTCGTCGACAACAATTGTCCCTCTTTCCACAGCCCACGGTACGAACCTCTCGGCGACATCATCGGGGGTGCTACCAATGACCAAGTCGATATCGTTAAATACGCTTGGTTCCAGCAATTGAATCGTGTGTGTTTCGCCTTTGAATTGAAGCGTTTTCCCTGCCGACCTTTGAGAGGCGAGAAATGTAATCGTCTCATAGGGGAAATTTCGCTGCTCTAGCATTTGCCTGACGAGGCGACCAACGGCCCCGGTTGCTCCTGCAATGGCAATTTTTTTGGCCACGCCTAACTCCGAATCAGCTTGTTTTTAATGGCTGCGCGAACAATAGACCTGTTCGCGCATGTGTTTAGGATTCGCTATTATACGAGGCGGAATCAAATTCCGAAATGACTCGGAGTTGATGAAATCTTAATTCGAATACAAACTTTTAAATCGGCTGGGGCTTGCCTGTGCTTAACGCAGGTCATTCAATGATCCACGGATTTCAAGTTGACCGGAAAAGTTTGTTGACCCAGCGAGAATCTACGAAAGCTAAATTACCCGCCAGCATTATCAATCCAAAAGAGAGCATCCCCATGCAAACGCCCACACCAAGGTGGATCGGTATCGCGAACAACAGCATGACGGGCCGCGTCAATTTGAACCAAATCAAAGCTGGATACGCAAGTTCCCAGGCGAGTGTGCCAAGGGTTAAGATTGCAACCAACCCCATGTGATTAGCAATCCATGACATATCAACTGACTGATACTCATAGCTTGCTAATGCTCCCCAGACGGCTTCCCCGTTGAACCAGGTTGTGCCTTGGAGTTTGCCGGTGGCTGCAAAAAAGTAAACAACACACATGTGAACCTGAATCAAACGAATCGCTATTCGATTTCGAGTGCATGGACTCCCCTGCCCTGCCCCGCGACGCTTTGCAACCCACTGATCAATGGAATAAGCACCGCCGCAATTTCCAATTGCAAGATAAATGCAAAGAAAACTACTGACTTGATCAAGCCCAAAGAGAGTTCCCGTTGCTCGATTCGCATAAGAGATTACGAGTAATGCCGTCAAGGCCGAAGTCCAGTTTGTCCATAGTCCAAGCGTGAACATGGCGATAATAATCAACCCCAGAATGTGAATCGTTATGAGAAGTTGATTGTTGGAGACCCAATCAAAATGACTCCACGCTAAAGAACTCTCGAATAATAATTCGCGATATTCCAATGGAAGTAAACCGTCGACACCTAAAAAAGTAGAGAACTGGAGGCCCCACGTAAAATGGGTGTAGAGTACGATCAGGCCTACAAAAATTCGGATAATTCCTAGAACACTGGAGGCCTCCGGTTGAAACCAGAATTGATTCCAGCCTTGGTTCCACGAATTAAAAAACGCGATGGCCGGATTAGTTTGCTCAATATTCGTATCGGAAAGCGTCTTCATTGCTTTGATCCCCCTGCCGTTTTGGAATCAAATAAATTTGCAGCGCGATAGCCATTGGCATCTAGTTCGCCGACCTTGGTTAGTGGCAGAAGTAATTGCTCGGAATTAAGCTTTAGTCCATCTGCCACTTCCTCTGGAAAAGGAATGCTCCTCTCCTGTCCGAAAAGCTCGATCGAAGATGCCTGGTGTCTTTCGAGAAGCACTCTCGCTACGGAGCTTGCCAGAATGTCGACTCGTTCAGAGGCTCTTTGGTAGTAGCGGAGTTCAAGTTGACGCTCCAACTTCAATTGTCTTAGCTGATGGGTCTGATGTTCTGACGCTAATCTGGCTGCCTGACGCTCGTATTCTGCCTGTCGGTTTTGAAAAATCCGGGGATCTGCTTGATTGGCGTGCTCTATAAAGAGCGTCTCACTGAGCATGAACCAACGGTGATAGAGTAACCGCGGGCTCTGGCTCCGACGGTCGGGGAAATAACCTTCAAATTTAGAGCCGTCATTTTTAACACCTCGATAGACCAGCCGATGTGTCGGGCCGGGATCGGGGCCGAAAAAACGATAACCATGTCCCAGAAATAAGATTCGATGTGCCGGAGCAAGTTGTCTCGCAATTGGACCGCTGAAATATTTTGAAGCAACTGGGTTAGCGAGCGGGCCAATTACAACAATCAATAAGTAAATGAGGATTAGTACAGTTGCAATTGTCCTTGCTGGACGGGGCCACTGCGGGGGAGTGCCTAAGCGATTAAGGTTATCCGATGGAGAGGAAGACTGGGGAGAGGCGTGGCCAATTTCAGGTGTATTTGTCCGACGATTTGGCTTCGGGATTCGTTTGCGATTTGCCATGGCGAGCGCGAGATTGCGGTTGGTTTAACAGTGGTGATTGTCGGGTGAATGGGCCTCTGTGATTCTAGTCTAGTTTGGGAATTGGGTGGATCAAATCGTCGTCAAGTTCCGCAGGAAATAGTGAATGCATCCACCAATACAAAAACAAACCCCCGAAACGGTCGGCGGTTTGTTTTTAACAGAATTATTACTGGAATCCGTCGCTAGTTCTTGGCGAATTGCGATGCCAATGAAACATCAGCTTTGAACGAGAACGAATAAGATTTTCCCGCGAAAAGGTCGATGGTTTTTTCTTGTGTGATCGTTTTTCCATCACGCTCGAATTTAACTTGAATCTTATAGTCCTTCCAAGTTTCCCCTGAGGGGAGACGATTGGTCGTAAATGTTCTCAGTTTTCCGCTTTTTTCGGTCTGGCTTCCGCAGAGGGTGACGATCGCATCCGAGGGGACTTCCAGTTGCAGGGTTGTCGCAACGGCCGTTGTTCTTGAAGAATCAAAACTGTCGAAATCAAATCGAATCGTTTCGTTTTTCCCCGGCGTCAGTTTGACAATTTTAGTTTCGATCGTCTCGACTCCATTTCTCTCGATCACAGCCTTTACACTGTAACGATGCTCTTTTCCGATTTCCAAATTTGTCGAACGATAGCTGCGAATGGAACCTTCGGTCTTCGTTAATCTATCGTTGATGAAAATTTTGGCGTCTCGCGGTAGTTGAACATTTAGTACCGAGGTGCCAGCGGTTGGCTTGTCGATTGACGTCGCATCTTTTCCGGTTGGCTGCGGTTGGTCTGCCGGACCTGGAGTGTCAAGTATCGAGTTGATCGAACCTCCGTCTGGGGTACGTGGTGTGTTTTCTGGGGACTGTTCAATAATTGAGTTGAGTCCGTTAGTTCCGGGCATTGTTGTTGCATCGGGAGTCATCATCGAGAGGCTCCCTGCCGCTGCATTCCATCCGCCACAACAACCGTAATTTTCAACTCCCCACATTCCGATGGGGGCACGGTAGAAACCACCAGAACATCCGCCACATGAATGGTGGCCGATATTGGATATGCGGTAACCGATTCTTCCAAGCAGGTTTCTTACCGGTGTACGATAAGCACGCTGGATTCCGCCGGAGCTACCGCCGCAGCATGAATAGCTGCCCGTTGATCCGTAACTTGTCGTCGTGCCGCCCCAGCCGCCGTTATTAGCGAATGCATCACTGCTAGTGATTCCGGAAAGACCGAATGAGACCGCCGCGAGGATTGCTAAACCCTTCAAGGAATTGAACCTATTCATCGTTATCTATTGCTCCGAAGAATTCTCGTCATGATGAGGAAATTGGATCAATGCGGACTTACAGTTACCCAAAGAATGGGTCCGCAAAATCATAGATCCCTGCGTTTGATAGAATAACAGGCGGTCTTGGTAATTCAAGTCGGCTGGGTCGTTTTCGCCGGCTGGGTTGAGTTTGTGGCTGGAAATGCCCGTTTTAACCTGTATTCGAGATAGATTTGGCTGAAATCTCCACCAGATCTGTTTCTGTTCCCCTTGGTTCCTCCTCCTACTCAGTGACTTGAGTAACAAAGGGTGGTTGAGGCCGAAGGACTTGGGTTTTCGGTCAGTCGACGTAGCCGG
>JAPKBL010000207.1 GCA_028823415.1 Mariniblastus sp. | reverse complement strand
CCGGCTTCGCGCGCATCGTATTGTTATCCCGCCATTGGCAGTGCGTCAAGCTTCCGATCCGTAAAAGTCTAGACGAAGATCGAATCCAGTATCGGCGAGATCAGTAAGTAATTGGTTGTCAAATTGATGAGAGCAACACCCGTCTCCGAAAATCCCGATGAAAATGCACACCTCTCCGCCGGTAGTGTTTAGTTGTTTCAAAAATGGTCGATGAGGCAGAAATGTCATCACTACGTTTTTGAGAAAGTCGGTAATGTCTACCTGATCTTCAGTTTCAAGATCACAAGTCCAGAAGTTCTCGGGATAGGTGCCGTCAAGTCGCGCGTTAGTTGGTGTTCTTTTAGATTCGCCTTTGCAATGTGAGCGGGATGCCTTCCTGCATAGCTCTGTCGTAATCACGTCAGGAAATGTGGAGGGATGACGGACGTGAAGCGACGCGTCATAACGAAAGTTCAGCATGTCGCTTCGATAGGTTGCCGTTCGTTTCAAGACTGCTCCATTCTTTCGGGGGTAACGTTCAGGATAACCGAGCCGCCGGGGTGATCGTTCAATTGAAAACCCGGGTTGGCGGCGGCTCCGCGTGCATTGTGTTGTTATTTGGCGAGTATTTCGTTTACAGCTTCCATGTCACGTTCTTTTGTCTCCGCGAAGCCTCGCAGATTGGGCTGATGGACGTAATACAGACGATTATACCGAGCATTCTCAGGCAGTGCATCATCGCCCAAAGATGACACTCCAAAGTACCTACGAGGCCATCGTCCACGAACAAAATGAATCCGCACCCAGATTGCAGACCGTCAACATCTGCGCAAACATCGCCGATGACAATTCGGCTTCGGGTGTTGACCCGCGGCACGCTATCAGGGACCTCGAACCGAGTGAAAAATCCGACACCCGTGAAGTCACGATCCGCAACACAGGAACGAGCAAATTGTTGTCGCAGCGTTTCCAGTGTGGGATGGTCACCTGCAAGCAGCCTTTGCATGACTCGACGTTCGATTGGTTCGATTTCGAGCATTGCTTATGCCAAATAACGGTTGAGATCACGGGGCCGGGAGTTAACGTTGATGAGCGAAGCGAACGCGCCTCGCTAATCCGGCTCCCGTGCATCGTTTTGTTCTGGGGCGTCAGATTTAACCGTAGCGTTTTTGGCTTCATGTTCCCGGTGCACTCTACGAGCGGCGTCGATCATTTTTTGGTTGTGATGAAACTGCTGTATCGAGTTAGGGATAGTGACGACTGCGAATACCACAATAATCAATATACCAAAGACAATTGTTCGCGAAGAAACAGGCCTTACTGAAACCCACCCAATGAAAACAATAGCCATCACAACCAAAATCCAAATTGGTACTAAAGCGACCCAGGGGTGGGCATTCATTATTTCAAGCATTTTCATTCTCGCAAGCAAACGACTTTAAGAAAGGAAAAGGCGCTCGTGTCATTTGCACGAGCGCCGCTACAATGCATCCTACTACCGGTACACACCGATTCCCCATCGGGTCCAAGGAATTCCGATAACAAACCTAATGGCACCTTTGACATCAGGTTCTCCGCCAAGTGCATCTTCTACTTCGTCAGCAAGAGGCTTTGTAAAACATCCCCTAAAACGAATCACGGTGTTTCCATCGCAGACGTCATCCATGGTATGCCGGCTGAGATGTCGGATTCATCCCCTCGCTACCTCGTGCGCATCCTACCGATTGCGATGCCAAACGTCTAAAAGATGAAGGGAATCAGTCGCTTTGTCGTCGACTTGTATTTTTGATATTGCTCCTGAAATGCTTCGGTCAACAGTTTCTCCTCTAGCCTGATTCTGATCAAGAATATTGGAACAAGGGCCGACATGGTCAGAACGCCAGACAAGCTTGAGGCGAACATTGGCAGGCCGATAAGTGCCGTAATGACGCCGAGGTACATTGGATTTCGAGTAAAGCGGTAGAGGCCGTGGATTACCAATTGATGGCCTTCACGAATCACTACCGTACTAGAGTAGTTTTTCCAGAGTGTGATTTGGCCAATTGTAGCAACAGCCAACCCAAGAAAGAAAAACGCTAGTCCAACAATGCGATGCAAAGGGAGTTCAGACAGCTCCTGGGGGTGCGTGATCAAGTGCCAGGCGATTCCCCAGAATCCGGACAAGCCAGCCTTTGCACAGAAATACAACCCGAGTACCAGGACGGTCATGCTGGGAATTGCAAAGAAGACAATGTCGGCACGGATGGCGCTTCGCACAATCCCATGTCGCTTGAGGAATCCGTGATCTTCCATACGATCAAATCACTCCTTCGATTGACTGAAACGGCAAAGAGGGCTCTGCACGAATCATAACAGATCCACTCGCAAGCAGGAATTTGAGAACGTCAGAATGCACGAGAGGTGATCGACATTTTTCTGCTCAACCGATTTGACCGATCGAGCGCTCTTTCCAATGCCAACGATCACCGAGCCGGAACCAGTAATCAACCAATTCTATTAAACACGCGCAAGTCCGGTTTCGCGTGCATCGCTTTGTTATCCGCGGTTACTCATTGCAAATATTGTGTGTTTTTCACGTCACTGCCAAGGTCCATTTTTTGTGACGCGTACAAATGAGTCACCGTCATACCGAAAAAGACCTTGCACTCCGCCAAGCCAAAGCGGTCCACTCTGGTCTTGAAAGATGGTCATCAGTCCGGGAGAAGTCATGCCGTCTTGCTCATCGAAATGGATGAATGCGTTGCCATCGTATCGGTATACTCCAGAACGCTTGCCAGAGAACCAAATGCCCCCAGTTTGATCCTCGTGAATGCACCAAATCTCCTTGCCATCAACAATTCCTTCTTCGGTGAAGTTTGTAAATTCTTTTCCGTCAAACCGACCTATTCCGTTGTGAGTCGTTCCAAACCACATGTTCCCCGACGTGTCTTCGAGAATATTATGGACGTTGTCATTAGGCAGTCCGTCCTTCTCTGAAATATTAGACAAGGCATTTCCGTTGTAGATGTATGCTCCCCCATTGGTGCCGAACCAGACTTGCCCTTTGCGATCCACCGTAATGCAATGCACGATCTTGCCGCTGGTTACGCCTCTTGTGTTATCGGGCTCAGCTTCCGGAACAGCAAAAGCGGTAAACGTTTTTCCGTCAAATCGACAAACACCCTCGAGGGTCCCAATCCATATCATCCCGTTGTTGTCTACGGCCATGCTCCAAACATCGCTGCTGATCAGGCCGTCTTTCTCGCCAAAACTCGTAAATGATTTCCCATCAATGCGGGTAATGCCACCCGTCGTTCCACACCATATATTTCCATCCTCGTCCTCTACTATGCATTTGACGGTGACTCCGTTACCTAGATCATCCTTGAGGTCGTAGCTCGTAAGTACTTTTCCATCGTTACGAAACAGGTCACCTTCACCGCCTACCCAGAGGTTTCCACGTGAATCCTGAAAAATGCTCCGCACGACACCCCCTATTTCAGAAGTTGAGTCGACGTCAATTACAAGAGTTTGCCCCGCCACAAAATCCTGCGTTTGAGAAGGTTTGGCGACCGATGAGGCTGATGGAGCGGTTTTGTCAGCGTCTTGTCCGGACTTGGATTGTCTGGTGCAGCCGACAATGAAAATAGACACGAAGATCGCAGCGATGATTGGCCTCAGCATAGGGTTCCGGTTCATCCGCTTGTTATCCCATGCTTCCACGGTCAGCCCCTGCGTCCATTAGCCGCAGTGCGGATTTAACCATTTCGTTGTTGGGAAAATCCTGCAGGCATTGTTCATAGTGTTGTCGAGCATTAGGGCCATCACCAATCTGGGCATAGCAAAAGCCAAGACTAACCATCGCCATTTCTCGATACCACATTCCAGCCGCAGACAACATGGTAACTGCACGATATCGGTCAATCCATTCGTAGTCACGGAAAAATGCAGCGCTCTTATGGAATTCAGAAATTGCCTGTTCGAATTCTTGACGCTTGCAGTGTCGAATTGCTTTGCGATGATTGCGGGGAATCACGCGTCGCAGCAATTGCGACAGTGCAAGGTAGATCACTGCCCCAAAAAAGACGCCGTTTGTTCGGTTCAGCGCGTAGCCGGCAAATACAAATATCGCCAAAATGCCGAGGGTAATTCCAGCGTTGAGCCAAGAAACAGGCCGTACGATTGGCGTTTTTGACATAGAGTGAGCTCAATTGCGATAACGTTTACGGATAACCGGGCGGGGGTTTAACATTTCCCAGCGGAGCGAATCTATGGCGTTTTACCGCACCGGTTCATCCGCTGGTGATGGCACGCCAAGTCGTAATTAAAAACTTACCAGTGACGAACCGCAACTCCCGCTGGCGGGCGCACCCCGCCCTCCTTGGTGACCATTATTAATACCGCCGCAAGGCAAAACAAGCAATTCACAAAAATAGAACGCCAAAAAACTACACCATGAACGACCAATCAAAAAAGAAAATCAGTTTAGTGCCATCACCACAAGTTGACCGGGCGGGGAGTTGACGTTGCCGAACGACGCGAGCCCACCCGCTCCGATGCATCCGTTTGTTATACAGGCAATGTTCGTCAGTTAGCGACAGTGCTTAGCTGACTTGTCGGACTGCTAAGGACCTCGCCTGGCAGTTACTCTTTTACTTTGTAGAATTCTGCTACCGCGGAGGCCGTCATCTTCCCGAGCTGGATCTAGCCCTCGGCGTTGAAGTGGATGCCATCTTTTCCGACGGGCAACTTGCCGTGATGGAGCGTGGTAACGTTGGGCAGTACGAACGAATCTTTGTCGAGCCGAGCTGCTGCATGGACACCATTGAATACTGGGAGATCGTCGCCGAGTTGAAATTCCACAACGCATTCGGTATCGACCCGATCGTGATTCCCGAC
>JAPKBL010000206.1 GCA_028823415.1 Mariniblastus sp. | reverse complement strand
GGGAAAACTGCAGGTGGGAAAACTGCCATGCTAAAGGGTAACGGTAGAACTCGGCAAAACAAGAATTCCGCGCCTCCTAGCCTACGAGCTAAACCAGATACGACCGAAGTTTACCGCTGCAGAGGCTTCAATATGAGCGTTTTTTATTGTTTTCTTTGAGCGCCGTCGTATCCCGAAAAAGAACCTAACTTCCACCAAAATCGACTTTCCGCTCCGCAAATGCGAGGCATTGAGCAAACAAACACCGGTCACCGATCACCGATACGGTGAACTAGGGAACCCAATGAAAATGTCTACGGAAAAATCGGTCAAAACCGAAACAGCCAATCCAATACACGGGATTAGCTTTCGCGATCACTTCGGTTCTTGTGATCTCAATTTTTGGGTGCGTCCTCCTGCACGAACTTGGACATGCATTGGCTGCCCAGCAATTTGGTATCGGCACTCGTGACATTACTTTATTGCCCATTGGTGGAGTGGTAAAAACGCAACATCGCAAAAGCGAACCAACTCGCAACGTCGTTGCTCGACTGCCCGGAGACGTGTTAAATAAATCGGCGATGCAGGTCGTTTGGATTATTCTGAGAGTTCGGGAAATACCGAATTCTGCCGAGCCTGAGTCAAAACATTCAACCCCATCGAACTCGATTGCGTGAATTTTTGAATTTCCATCCGGCACGCTTTTAGTCGTAGTCTATGTTTCACATGTGATGACCAGACCAACTAGGTCGTGAGCTAACTCGCTACCTTGGTTTTATTCGAACTACTTTGCTCCCCCATTAGTTCGAGTTGCAATTTGGCATCAATCATAATCAAAATGTTTGTCTCGAATTTGTATATTCGGGCAAGGGGAAACCGTGATGCACGAGTACGACTATTTAACGAAGCAACAACCGCTGGACGATGAGAAATATAATTTCTTTCTTGCAGCGCAGCAACTTAAGCAACTGGTGGACCGAGAGCCACCATCGCTCAGTAACGTCCGACGGCACCATCGTTCAACAACAAGCATCTCCGTCTCCATTCAGCCGCTTGATGAAGACTTCAACGCTATTGGCGAACAATTCTGGGTCGTCTCAAGAGATATCAGTCCAATGGGAATGGGGCTAATTTGCCCAGAACCATTCGGCTTTGAATTCGTCAGAACCGGCCTAATGAATAAGAATGCGTCGGTGATCAGCCGCGTCCGCCACAACACCTCGATCGGTGAAACCCATCCGATGTTTTTAGTGGGTATCGAATTCATCAGTGGAACTGAGCTCTGTGAGATAACAGGCTAGTTATTGAATCAACCGCCGCGACTCCTTAGATGTATCCCCTCCGACGCAGCTAAGGGTCCCACACAAATACGCCGAACCCGCGAATCGCAGGTTCGGCGTGTTTGATTTGTTTATTAGTCTGAGTCTCGGAATTCGAGACAACTCCGCCTAAGTGTGGCTTAGAGGATGCCGCCGTGCGTTCGCATCGGCGTCATGTGATCAGGAGCATCTAGGAACCAGAATCGCTCCCACTCTGTTCTAATTGCTCGCAAGTTTTCGGATGTGTAGATCATCTGTTTGGCACGAACCGCAGGATCCGCGTCATAAGCCGGCAAAAAGCAGCCTACGTTACTGGTTAATGCAACTGCCAAGAACGCCGCAGTCAGAAGCCGACGCATGATACTTCTCTTTTGTTTCGGTTGATTTGACACTCAATCGGTCCTTCGAAAATACGAGCCAAAGCGAAAATGCTTTCTCTGTTTAGGGGAATCGGCACCAACCCATGCGATAGTTTAATCCTTACAGGTGAATTATCCGACAAAGTTTCACACTGCATGCACTTCGTGCTGTCAAATGGCTGAAATCGCCTAACGAAACAGGGCATTAACAAAAAAACGGCCCGCTTCCAAAGTTGAAAGCGGACCTTTTATCGTTTTGAGGCTCGTTGTGAAACGACCTAAACGAAGGGTGGCTGCTACGGCAACCCGCCGGCAACCGTCTACGCGGCGCCACCTCGTCGGCTAGTACAGAAATAATTCACAAAAACACCTCCTTTCTTTAAGACTTCCCAACACCAACCAGAGCCGTAAAGAACGGCTGGCTCGGGCTTCTGACCATCGCATTGCGTGCATGCGATCCGAAGCCTTTATTATTTCGTTTCCGAACAGGATTGCTACCGAGTTTTCATTCGATTTCCCAAAATTAGCGATTCGTTCACATAAATCGTCCACGATAGTTTCACCCAACCCGCGGTCCCCTCAGCTTTTCCGGCGATAATTTAGCCCTGGCCAAAAGTTTGCGCTAGTGAAAATCGGCTGGAATAACTACGTCTTAACAACGCCCTCAATCGCCATTCGCAATGGACCAAATTTCACAGGACCAATTGCATTCGATCGGTGCCGGGACGTTCACCCGACAAGCAAACGCGACACAGCCATCACGTCGATTTGCGCCGATTTGCTCTGGAAGAGATCGAAATGAACTGGCAAAAGCAAATTTTTCCGGCCGCAAGGCTCCGGCATGCCCCTGCCGCGCCAACTCTCCAGAACGCTATCGCTTTCATTAAATAAAGTGCTATCAATTCAGGGACTGGGAATTAAATTGCGGGCTGCCCCTGAAATCAAACGGATTTCTATAAGAAATTGCCGATTAAGTATGCGGAAACGAAACTAATCGAAGGTAACCGCTTAAAGGGTAGATGAGTCCGCCAGGCTTGCGGGTGACCCTATCAGATAGGTGAAATAGCGTTAAACGGCTGATTTTGCCCGTTGCATGCGAGTTTTCCTTTTGTTAATGTATTCCGAATGTTGTGGTACTGTCCCATCTCGAATGAATGATTTGCGAATTAGATCGCGGTTTGACTCGATCAATAATTAGCAGACTCTTGACGCTCGGACAGTTTCACATTTTATTTTTCACTTCTGACGTGTTGGTCAAATCAACATGCAACCCAGGCAGCGCTATCGCTTCAACGCCTTTTTTTTGACCCGGATCGTTTTGGTCCGACTCAATCAGTTTCGCCGCGAACAAATCGCTGATCCCCAAAGAACTTAACTAATGGTAAATCGTAATCTTATTCACTCACTTGAAGACGACGCAATCGAACTTGAAATGGGCGAGTTGTTTTCCACAACTGCTCAGGAAGATCTCGAAGAACTCAATCTAACTGAACTCTATTATCCCGATGGCGTTGGCGCCGAACAAAAGTACGAACTCAACGAGATCGTCGAGGGAAAAATTGTACGAGTTGACAGTGATCATGTGGTTGTCGATGTCGGCTTCAAGAGTGAAGGTACGATTCCCCGTAATGAATGGGATGAACACGGAGATCAACCCGAAGTCGGGCAAAGCATCAAAGTGCTTATTGAAGATCTCGAGGACGAGCAAGGTCGAGCCGACGATCCTTCAGGACTAATCGCCGTTAGTAAGCGAAAAGCAGACCACATCATCCACTGGATCGACGTGATCTCGAAAGTCGCCGAGGGCGATATTGTAACCGGCACCTGTACCCGGAAAATTAAAGGTGGACTTCTGGTTGATATCGGCGTTCCGGTATTTTTACCTGCCAGCCAAGTTGACATTCGACGCCCAGGCGACATTGGCGATTACATCGGTCGAGTCGTCCAGTGCGAAGTTCTCAAAATCGATGAGCTTCGTCGCAACATCGTCGTCTCACGACGGTCGCTGATTGAAAAAGAGCGTACTTACGCACAACAAAAACTAATGGCCGAATTGGAAACTGGACAAATCCGAAAAGGTATCGTGAAGAACATCGCCGACTTCGGTGCGTTCGTCGACCTTGGTGGAATAGACGGTTTGCTTCACATCACTGATATGTCGCACACACGCATTTCACATCCATCGCAAATGGTGTCGATGGATCAAGAACTCGATGTAATGGTTCTGAACATCGATCGAGAGAAAATCAAGATCGCACTTGGTCTGAAGCAATTGCTACCCAACCCATGGGATCAGGTCGAAGAGAAATACCCGATTGCCTCGGTTCAAACAGGTGAAGTTGTCAACGTAATGAACTACGGTGCATTCGTTAAACTCGAACCTGGAATCGAAGGCCTCGTTCACATCTCAGAAATGTCATGGGTCAAGCGAGTCAACCATCCAAGTGAACTAGTCAACATTGGAGATGAGATCCAAGTCTCAGTCTTGGGTATCGACAAATCTGGTGAGCAAATGTCACTCGGTATGAAGCAAACCCAGGACAACCCTTGGGATAAAGTCGAAGGTAAGTATCCCATTGGAAAAGAGATTTCTGGCCGCGTCCGAAATCTAACCAACTACGGAGCCTTTATCGAACTTGAAGAAGGTATCGATGGCCTGCTGCACGTCTCAGACATGTCTTGGACGCGAAAGATTAGCCACCCCAACGAGGTTCTTGAAAAAGGTCAAGAATTGACTTGTCGCATTTTGGCTGTGGACACCGACCGGCGACGAATCGCCCTTGGATTGAAGCAAATGAACGAAGATCCATGGACAAGCGACATTCCTCAACGATACTCCCCGGGTCAGAAGATTACCGGCAAGGTCACCAAGATTACCAATTTTGGAGTTTTTGTCGGACTTGAGAACGGACTCGAAGGGCTGCTTCACATCTCCGAACTCGCCGAGCATAAAGTCGAAAATCCGGAAGACGTCGTCAAAGTTGGGGACGAACTTGAAGTTAAAGTTCTACGAGTTGATACCGAAGAACGAAAAATCGGATTATCACGGCGGCGAGTTGACTGGACCGCAGAAGAAGAAGCTGCCGAAGCCAAGAAAGAAGCTGCTGAAGTTTCTGGCGTTGCAGGCGGCCCAAACATTGCTAAATCAGACCTCAAAGGTGGACTTGGAGGTGGTGGGTTGCTGATCCAATCTCCAGACGCACCTGCTGCTGAAGA
>JAPKBL010000092.1 GCA_028823415.1 Mariniblastus sp. | reverse complement strand
CAGGCTTCTTTGCTTCAGGCTTCTTTGCTTCAGGCTTCTTTGCTTCAGGCTTCTTTGCTTCAGGCTTCTTGGGCGGCTCGATGATGACAGGCTTAAGTTTTAATTCACCGACGATCATGAGATCGGGATTGGTCTTTTGCATCGCTGCAATTCCCGCTTCGGTAACTTTTGATTTCCAAACATAGAGTTTTTTCAATTCTGGCAGCGATTTGAGGTGTTCCAGTCCCGCGTCGGTTACTTGGGTTCCGTAAAGGTTTAAGTAGGTCAGTTGACTGGCACTTTTTAAGTGCTTCAGTCCTTCGTCCCCAATTTTAGTCCGTTCCAAGTGAAGCTTCTTGAGCGGCAAGCCTGAGATCTGCTGCAGGCCTGAATCGGTGATTTCGGTGCCTGCTAAGTTGAGCCAGATTATGTTCGGGATCGATTTGAGGCCGGCTATTTGGGCATCGCCAATGGGCTTGCTCGAGAGATAAAAACTGACTTCCCGAGAGTTGTCGGCGGCTGAGATATTCACCACACGACCTCCGCTCTCTTCAATTTGCTTGATCGCTTGGTTTTCGGTGGAGTCTTTTTCTTGGCCGTAGCTTGGCGAGATGATTGTCAACAGTGGCAGGAATGCCAACGCCGCGCCTAGTAAAACTAATTTGTTGGAATATTTGAGACTAAGGTCGTTTGTTTTCATTTTGTTTCTCCCGGTAGCAAAGGTCACGATGAAGGTCACATTGTAACCAAACGCCAATGCTCAGGTGGGGGCGAAAACCTAAAAACTAATTTCGATGCTGAAGTTTCTGGCGGTCAATCATTCCGCGGTCTTTGGAGCGCCCGCAGACAGAAATCGCCAGCTGGGCGCGGCCAAGCAGCGTCGAATGGACTAAACCCCCGCGCTGGCCTCATCGCCGAACGGATTTTCGTTGTGCGGCATCCACTTGCACATCGCAACTCCTAAGAAGTAGAGAAATGTCAGCGGGATTGCCAATAAGAGCATGCTGATTGGATCGGCGGGCGTCAGGAACATCGCCAGAACGAAAATCACAAGGACGGCAACGCGCCATTTGCTGAGATAATTTTCTATCGTGAAGAGCCCGATTCGATTCATGAATAACATCACCAAGGGAAGTTGGAATGCCAGTCCGAATCCGAGTGGGAGAAACATGACGAAACTGAGCCAGTCGTTAATTCGCATTTCCGGTGCGATACCCATCGATCGGTTGAATGAGAATAGAAAACCTAAAACGGGTTGAAATACAAAATAGAACGCCAGGAGAACTCCCGAAACAAACAGCAGAATACTGATTGGCAAGAAGACATGTATGTGCTTCTGTTCGTGAGGATAGAGTCCGGAGGCGACAAAGGACCATATCTGAAAGAATATCCACGGCCCTGAGAGAATCAAGGCTGTAAACAGACCTGCTTTGAGCCAGACAGTAAACGGTTCAGCGACGCCAAGGGCGAGGGGTTCAAATTCTCCGTTTTCCCATATTTCAATTGGAACCAGATCCGCTTTGAAGGGGGGCATTTGTTCGCTGAAAACATAAGTAATGAGAGCCCGATTTAAGCGTTGACTTAAAATTGGATCGTATTCTTTTTTTAATTGCTCCCGAATGGTGGCCAAAGGCTTAGCCTGAGGCGGTTCAAGCATGGCCCAAAGCCCCTCGGACTTATCCAGTTCGAGGAGATCGTCAAACGCGGCGGACTGGTGAATCGCCTGTGTTTTGGTTAAGTGATTAAATACCGACACAACCTGCATCAGATCTTCCGGGCTCGTTGCCTCCTGGGAGGCGACACTTAAGAGCGTTTGGCGATCAGCATCTGAAAGGCACTCACGAATGGCTGCGATTTTCTCAGCCGCCTGAGGGTCACTTTCAGTTGGCTCGGTGAGCCGTTTGCAGAGGTCCGTGAGTTGGTCGGTTTGAAAATGGTTAGCCCGGAATCCAAAGGGATCGAGATTGACTTTTTCCGCAAAGTCTGGAATGACCGTTTGCAAAGCGAGAGCGAGTTCCGCTGGGCTGATTTGAACCTGCTTAGGAATCCTCTGATCTTGCTGCATCCATGGAAGATACTCGGGAGGCACGAACCCATATCGCTCGACAAGATCATCGGAGGCGTCTTCGAGGTCAAATTTAAGGATCGCTTCGACGAGTGGTTTTTTGAGAATTTCGACAACGCGGTCAGCAAAATAGAATCCGAAAACACTGGCAATGGCGACGCCAATCAGGGACCGGACGAGAACGTGACGAAGTTCTTCTAAATGCTCACCAAAGGACATACGGCTTGAGTCGAATAAATCTTCGTTAGGTTTGCGAAAATTCATGTCCGAGAAATCCGAAGCCGAAGAAAATTGATAACAAAAAAGTCATAAGAACGCATGCGATATGGGTTTTTCTTTGTCTTCAAACTACCCCATCGAGTGTCTACGATGTTAACATGGACAGGCACCTTCAACAATGTTGCTTGACTTCAGTTTAACACCCAGTCCGGTAAGAATGGCGTTTGCGCGAGCGATCACGTGATTCGTATGGGTCATGACGGCTTCGCTTGATTCGATTAGTGATTGCTCAACCCGCGGTTGTTTTTGCGATGACCTTTTTTTACTAACGATAGACGAGGATTCCAAAATTGTATCCGCTCCGTTTTGAACCGATTTTTCAACGCTATGTATGGGGCGGTCGTCGTTTGGGTGAGGTTTTTAACAAACCAATTGGTAGGGGGGCTGCTGCTGAGAGCTGGGAAGTGGTGGATCATGGCGACGCACAGAGCGTCGTTCGCGAGGGTGAATTCTCCGGTTGGACCTTGAGCCAGTTGATTGCCAAGTTTGGCAATGAAGTTTTGGGGCCTGAATTATTTGCCAGTATTACATCGGCGAGTCTTCCTGATACGTTGCGAGCTCGATTTCCGTTGTTGTTGAAGTTTCTCGATGCCAACCGAAACCTCTCTGTGCAAGTGCATCCCGACGACCAGTTAGGGGCATCGCTGGTTCCTCCCGATTTGGGGAAAACCGAGGCTTGGTATGTGATGCACGCTGAACCCGGTGCCAAGATCTTTGCCGGGTTAAAGGCAGGAGTTTCCGAAAATGAATTTAGGTTGGCGATTGAACGTGGAGAGGTTGAGTCGACGCTACACCAATTCACTCCGGAAAAGGGAGATTGTGTTTTCATTCCTGCTGGAACGATTCATGCCATTGGGGCTGGGTTGTTGATTGCCGAGATTCAGCAGGCAAGCAATACAACGTTTCGAGTTTATGATTGGGGGCGGGTTGGCAACGATGGCGTTCCCAGACCGTTACACGTTGAGAGCTCCATCGAGGCAACCGACTTTAAGCGGGGCCCCGTTGCTCCTCAGATACCTGTGCCGTTGGGGGATACTCCGTGGGTGCGTTTGGTGGCATGTGAGAAGTTTGAGATGAGTCGAGCGTTTATGGGCGAGCCCTTTGAGATGGGCGGAGATGGCCGTTGTCGAATTCTCGCGGTGACTCAAGGAAGTCTGCGGTTAAGCGGAGATCCCTGCACAGAACCGCTCAAGCTGGCGGAGACTGTGTTATTACCCGCATGCCTGGGTGGAACGTCTCTCGAGCCGGGAGCCGACGGTGTCGAGCTTTTGGAGATTACGATACCGACCAATCCATAGTTGGAGCGTCGCGGGGCAGGGGGGTGCTATCAAATGGAAGCTATTGCCGAATTCTTGTGCTAACTCTAAGGTTCCCGCTGGAAGATCTCAGAATTAGAATTCAGCGGTTTCATTGCGGCGGTTTCCATGGCAAGTCGATTGATAGATAGTTGTTGTGTTGGGCAGGGAGTGTTTTTTGCACTCGGATTTCTAACACTCATTTCTACAGGGTGTCGGACTCAGCCGAATTGGGGTCCGCAGGGCACGATTGGCCAGCAGCGTTCTAACGCGATCCAGCATGATCCGTTTCCTAGAGATGATTTAGCACCGCCGATTCTTGGCGGCCGCCCTCTAGGTTTTGAGCAACCGAAGTCCGAGTCGGTTATCGCGCAGGGTTCTCCGTTTTCAAGCAAACGCCCGGGAAGAGGGCTCGTCCAACCGGCCTATGGATTCTAAGGCGGCGGCTGTGTCTTTTTGTGGCTGCCAATCGCCAGGGCCTCGGTTTGCGAAGATTTGCGAAGATTTACGAAGATTTCGGAGGGTTACGCGCCATTTTGCATAACGTTTCGATGCCGCGATCGATGACAGCATCGTCGACCGCGTAAGAAATTCTAAAGTGGGTGTCGGCGTCGCTAAAGATATTCCCCGGGATCACCATCATATTATTGGCGATTGCTTCCTCGATGAAATCCTGCCCGTTGCCCCACGGTAGTTTGGGGAATAGGTAAAATGCCCCGCCGGGTTTCGCAATCTCGTAATCATCCTTGAGTCCTTGAATCATTCGGTCCCGTTTTGCTTTATAGGATGCAACGTAGGGCGACATGTCTACGTCGATTGCCGCCGCGCCGGCCCATTGGGCTGGTTGGGGGGCGCATACAAAAGTGTATTGCTGAATTTTAAGCATCGTTTGCATGAGTTGTGCGGGACCGTGGACGTAGCCCACTCTCCATCCGGTCATCGCATAGGTTTTCGAGAATCCGTCGATAACGATTGTATTTGGGTTGTAAGTTGCCGCTGAGATATGCGGTTCATCGTAGGTAAATTTGCTGTAGATTTCGTCTGATACCAGGCAGATCCCGCGCTCGTATGCCAGTTCAGCCACGGCTCTAATTTCATCCGCCGCAGGGCAAATGCCGGTTGGGTTAGAGGGACTGTTCAAAATAATCATCTTGGTTTTCGGTGTGATCGCCGCTTTGACTTTTTCGATGTCAATTTTGAAATCTGGGTAGCTACTGATTTTGACACTTTTCCCCCCAGCCATTTCAACCATTGCTGGATACATTACAAAAAACGGATCAAAATAGATGACTTCGTCGCCTGGGTTGATGGTTGCCAAAACGGAAAGAAACAAACCGCCGCTGGTGCCCGAGCAAACGAACAGCTCGCGGTCGTCGTGACCAAATTGGGAATCGACTTTGGCTTGAAGTTTTTCTCGTAAAATCGGCATTCCTTGCGTGGCGGCATAGCCATTTTTGCCTTCTTCGACGGCACGAATTAATTCAGATTTGACCGCTGGAGGAACGTCAAAATCGGGTTGGCCAATTGAAAGGTTAATCGGATCTTTAAGTTTGGCGGCGAGATCGAACATGCGCCGAATTCCACTGGAATCAAACCCCTGTGTACGGTCTGCAATCCAAGTGTCGAAAACGGACATAAGATCCTCCGGTAATTAAAAAATTGAAGCATAAATTCGGCAATTGCCCATATTCTAGCGTCAATTTAGAAATGTGTCAGAGCCAGCGAGACATTGATTGTAAATCGGCGGTTGTGAGATTGATTACGCGTCACTAGAATTCGATCTAACCTCGATTCTGGCACTTGGAAACCTTGATGAGCGAACTCCATCACGAGTGCGGCGTTGCCGCAATTTACCACCTTCCCAACCAACCGGTCAGTGATCTTTGCCCCGGAGGCGGTGATCAGGCATCATCGCTGATTCCGCGAATGTTGCTTGACATGCAAAACAGGGGACAGCTTTCGGCTGGGATGTCACGCTTTCATTCAGACCCCAAAAACGGCCAGCTGATAGACACCTATCGTGAATTGGGAAGTGTGCAGGAAGTGTTTCGACTTTCCCATGCTGCGAAGGCGACCAGTTTGATGAAAAAGTACGCGGGACCTGCCGCGATCGGGCATGTTCGTTATGCGACCTGCGGCAAAGATGACCGCAGCTACGCACAGCCATTTGAGAGTCATCATTTCAATATGCGAAAGTGGTTCACATTCGCCTTTAACGGCCAACTTGCGAATTACCCTGAACTGGCGGCTGATATTCTCAGCGATCCCAATAACCACTTGGTTCGGCAGACAGATACTGAAGTGTTGATGCACGAAATCAGTCGCCAATTAGAGGTGCAGGATTCGGATTGTTTAATCGAGATGATCCGTAGCGTTTCAAAAAGGCTCGATGGTGCTTATTCGCTTGCCATGCTCAATGCCAAGGGGGAGATGCTCATCGCCAGAGATCCTCTTGGGATCAAGCCGATGTGTTACGCTATTCAAGGGGCGATGTTTGCCGCTGCCAGTGAGAGCGTGGCTTTGTTGAATTTGGGTTTCAAACGCAGCGAAATTAAGTCTCTTAAGCCTGGGCATGCGATTGCGATCGTGGATGGGGAAATCTCGATTGAGCAATTCGCCGACGACCCGGGCCGCGCTCACTGTTTTTTCGAGTGGATTTATTTTGCGAATGTGGCCAGTACGCTCGATGACCGAGGCGTCTACACGACACGTACAGAGCTTGGAAAAGAATTAGCCGCTCAAGAGCGAGATAGCGGTTTAATTGAAATTGATGACGACACCATTGTCGTGCCAGTTCCAGATACAAGTAAGGCCGCTGCCGATTCGATGGCGTTCCATCTTCAGGTCCCTTCTCGCGAAGGTTTGATTCGGAATCGTTACAGCGGGCGAACCTTTATTGAGTCCTCGCAAGAGACTCGCGCACAAAGAGCGAAAATTAAGTACACTCCCCTCCGCGAAGTTTTGGAAGGAAAGCGGGTGATTCTGGTCGAGGATTCAATTGTTCGTTCGACGACAATGAAGGCTTTACTGAGGCGTATTCGAGAAGAGGGCGGTGCTCGCGAGATTCACGTTCGAGTCGCCTGTCCTCCGATTGTCGCACCCTGTTACTATGGCATCGACATGTCGACCATCAAGCAATTGTTCGCACCTAAATTCTATCCGCCCGGCGAATTGTTGACCGACGCGATTCAGGATGAGATGGCAGCCTCACTTGGATGTGATTCACTGAGGTATCTACCGATTGAGTCGGTCGCGCGCGCGATTGGGATTCCGAGAGATGGTCTCTGCCAAGCTTGTATCAATTGTGATTACCCGACGCCGGTCGGCCAGAAACTCTACCAGCTTGATCACGATTCCTACCGCAAGGCAGAGGACCCTTCGATGATCACCGAGTCGGGTGATCGTGCTGTCGATGTGGGGCCGGCATAATTCAGGGTTTCGGGGCGTCATTATGACTTGAGAAACTGGGCCCGGAATACATCGTGGTCATACTTCCGCATGCGTCGTTCGAAATGTGTTCGGTAGTCCATGTCATGGTCGGCAGCCGTCTCTTGGACATGAACGGGGTCGGAAAGATCGGAGTGTTCTTTCATGAGACCGATCGTCTCTTCAAAATATTCCTCTACATCGGTCCAGAAGTGAAAGATCCCACCGGGAACGAGCACACGTTGCAGATCGCCAATGAAGCCTTCCTGCATCACTCGACGCCTGCGATGACGTTCCTTCCACCAAGGGTCGGGGAAGTAGACATGGACGGCGACGGCACACTCACTGGGTAGCAATTCGCGGAAAAATTTCAGCCCATCCCCGCGAAGCATGTGTGCATTGGTCCGTTCTTTTTGAGCCAACCGATAGGCGGCGAAGCGACAATATTTTTTGGCGACTTCGTTACCAAGGTAGTTGCGCTCCGGTACTCGTTCGGATTCGTTGAGTACAAATAATCCTTTGCCACTTCCAACTTCAATTTCTAAATCTGAAGTTCCAGCGAACAGGCTTTGTGGGCAAAACGGAGCTTCGAGGTCGTCGACTTCAGTGATGTGTCGACTGAAATCAACGGACGGGTCGAGTTTAGGTAATGTGCGTCGGCCCATAATGTTGATAGAGGGTGAAGGCAGTGAGAGAATGCAATTTAGTAGGAATCGCAATAGCTACAAAAAAAAACGGCAGCGATGCCGTTTTTGATGAATCCAAATTTCCCTCATCGCAAGCGTGCGGGAATCAGCTCAGATCTATGGAGTTTTGATCTTTTTGTTTTTTGCCTTGCGCCCGCGGTTGTTAGCAGGACGTTTGCCGTGATTGGCTTTTTTTACTTTGTGACTTGGCTTCGCCATGATTTCCACCTCAAATACATAAATTAAACGAGCTGCAAGGTTACCAATCCAATCGACCTCTCGATAGGTCTAACTCGCCTATTTTTGGTAAGTTCGCGGAAATAGCGCTAGCCTTTATTGGTCAATTCTTTGAGTTCTTTGAGCATTTCGGTCGCTTGGCCATTGTCAATCGCTCTTCCTGCTCGTTCCACCCCCGATTCGAGCCCATCGCAAAGTCCCGAAACCCAGAGAGCTGCGGAGGCATTGGCGATGACGATGTCGCGAGTTGGCCCGCTGTGCCCGGCTAAAACACGTTGGATTTTATCGGCGCTTTCCGCGGGATCGGTGGCTGAAAGCAGTGTTTGATTACCTGGCGTCATCCCAAAGTCTTTCGGTGAAAGTGTGCCTTCGGTGATATATTTCCCTTGGACCTCGGAGACGTCCGTAACATCGGCAACAGAAATCTCCCCTAATCCATCGCGGGAATGAACGACGATTGATCGTTTTGTGCCGAGCATGGCGAGTGTTTCAGCCAACAGCTTACGTGTTTCTCCACGGCCCGCGCCAAGTACCTGGAAGGGGGCATTCGCTGGATTACAGAGGGGGCCGATAAGATTGAAGATAGTTGGGTGGGGAAGTTTTCGCCGTACATTCATCACGTGTTTTACCGAGGGGTGGAATAGCGGGGCAAAACAAAAACATAATCCAAGTTGATCAAGGCACTTCTTGACCGTTTCGTTGGAGCATTGAATGTTGACGCCGAGTTCGGTGAGGACATCGGCGGAACCGGTCTTGCTGGTGGATTTGCGATTCCCATGTTTGGCGACCGAGCCGCCCGCGGCGGCGGCGACGATGGCGGCGGCGGTACTGATATTAAACGTTCCAGATTTTCCCCCTCCAGTCCCGCATGTGTCTACGACGTTTTCCCGTCGTGTTTCAATGGGTTTCATGTGCATGCGAAGAGCGCTTGCCGCGCCAGCGAGTTCCTCAACGGTTTCTCCCTTTTCGTGAAGTGCGACGAGAAGTCCTTCGATCTGTTCGTCCGAACAGTTACCTTTCATGATTGCGTCAACGACTTCAGTCATCTGTTCACGATTAAGAGACTGGCCGCTTTTTACAATTTTGGTCGACTCTAGGATCACTTGGATTTCCTCGTTTGGACGGTTGGGGTGGACTGACTAGGGCGAGACAGAGGGCTGGAACTACTGGAGTTTAGCAGACGTTCATGCAAGAAGCGGAGGCAGATTATATTTTTCCCTTGTTTGGTGTCCTTCGTCCATCTAGAATCCCAAGGTACATGAAAAACCTTCAACACTCCGGCAAATCTTGCCGATTCAGGGGGACGGATGCCTCGAAAAGTCATCATTGACTGCGATATGGGAATAGACGACGCGGTGGCGCTTTGCATGACGTTATTTGATTCTCGTCTGGACGTACTCGCCGTGACCGCTACCGAGGGGTGTGTGAGCGCCGAGCAGGCCAATAGTAATCTTCAGGCGATCGTAACGGAGTTGGATCCGGATCGTTATCCGCGTCTGGGGATGGCTCGGAGTACCGAAGATGCCCCGCCAGTGGACACTCGATTTTTGTATGGGGATGATGGGCTTGGCAATGCCGGTTTCGAATCTTCCCACCGCCAGCGTGCGGTTTCGGCGGATAAACTAATGGCTGAGTTAATTCGTGCGAATCCCGAAGAGGTGACGATTTTATGTCTCGGCCCGATCACTAATTTGGCCAGAGCGATTCGGCGAGACCCGACACTGCTGCCATTGATAGATCAGATCATCATGACCGGCGGGAGTCTAACAGGCCGCGGTAATATCACGCCGTGTGCTGAGTTTAATTTTTACTTTGATCCGTCGAGCACGCGTGAAATAATCAAGTCTCGCTCAACAAAAACACTCATTCCGCTCGATGTCACGCGGGAAGTTCAATTTGGTTACAGTTGCATGGAAGAGTTGCCAGCTTCGACTTCCAGAGTGGGCTATTTTCTACGACAGATCCTTCCTTACACTTTTCGATCGCATCGCCAGCAGCTTGGTGAAGAGGCAATCACACTCAATGATGCGGTGGGGGCGTTGGCCCTGTTGGAACCAGAGTTATTTAACTACCGGCCTTTGGCGTGCGATGTCGAAATCGAGGGCGAGTTAACGCGCGGCATGTTGGTGATTGATGATAGGAATCAGCCAGAATGGCGATCTGCTTTGACCGTCGCTGATGACTTACCAGCTGAGCGTGCACGGCAGTTCATTCTTGATCAGCTTGCTGTGGCTGGAAATCAGACGGGGTGATCGGTAGCTTGGACTCAACGAGGACATGATCACTGGTTGAAGGAAAATGCTTCTCGGTTATTGATATTAATATCGATCAAGCTGATTTCCCCACGTCGGAATATTTTTATTGGAACGATAGAATTGATCGGCATCAAGCTGACGGATGTGACGAGCAGCGAATCGTTTTTGACTTTTTCCCCGTTGAATTCGAGAATCACATCACCCACGCGTAAATCGGCGTCAGCAGCGGGTGAACGAGCGGTGACCCGTGTGACCATCGCGCCGTAGGCCACGTTGAGGCCCATACTTGAGGCTTTTTCATAGGTGTAATTTGAGTCCAGAGAGACACCGAGGAAGCCACGCTGAACTTTTCCTAGCTCGATGAGATCGGTGACGATACGCATGACCATGTCCATTGGAATTGAAAAACCAATGCCGTCGTTGCCGCCGCTGTTGCTGGCGATGGCGGTGTTGATTCCAATAATTTCACCCTGCAAGTTGATAAGCGGCCCACCGCTGTTACCAGGGTTGATCGCAGCATCGGTTTGCATAAAGTCCTGATAATTTACTCCTTGAGGGCCAAGGTCGAGATCGTGCCGGTTGAGTGCACTAATGATTCCGTAACTGACCGAGTGGCTTAAGCCAAATGGACTGCCGACGGCGACCACAAAATCACCGATAGCGACCTTTTTACTTTTCCCAATTCGGCAAGGAATCAGATCTTTGCTGCTCAGCGAAATAACAGAGATGTCAGTTTGTCGGTCGTGGACAAGTCGACTCGGCGAGTAGATCTTGCCGTCGACCTCGATTCGAATGTCGCTGATGCCAGCGCTTTCGATAACGTGATAATTGGTGATAACGTAATAGCTACCGTTGTGCTCAATGACGACACCGGATCCGGCTTCTTCCACAACGACGGGTCGTCGTGCATTGGCCGAGCTTCCATTGGTGACGGTTGATTTTTGCCTTTTCTTGGCTTCAATATGAGCGACACTGGGGGAAACTGTTTTGACGATTTTCCTCAGCAGAGAGTTTTGCTTGGTTAACGCTGAAGAAGCAACAGCGAGATCTTGATACATCAAATCTCGCGGGCTTGTCGCGGCTGGTTTACTGGTAACTCGAGCCGTCGTTGAGGCGCGTGAAGTGATTTGCCCATGGACGGAGTAGATCGTCATCGCATTGAAGAATACGAACAGAAGAAAGAGTATTGCAACTCGAATGTGAAAACGCCCCTTGCGACCCAATCTAGGTAAATAAGTGTCGTGAAATATATGTTTCATGATTATTCGTTGTGGCGAAGTGAGCAGGTCGAGCGTATCGAATCCTTGAGGGATTTAATATTAATTTTGAGTAATGTTTTTCGGGAATGTGTTATTTCTGTCCAGCTGTAGCGATTACGAAAAGTTGAAGTCCATCGAATCGCTTGAAAGGCCTTGGTTGAGGATGGTGGACCAGTCGACATCGACGCCCGGTTTTACTCCGGCCTTTTCAGCAGCTCGTTTACATGTGATGCAGTATGCGGCGTAAGGAAGTGCCTGAAGACGGGTGAGGGGGATACTGGATTGGCATGCGTCGCATTTCCCGAAAGTCCCTGCTTTCATTTTTTGCAGGGCAACTTCAAGGTGTTGCAATTCGCGATTTTCCACCTCGGCAAGTTGAGAACTTAGTTCTCCCATCGCACTGTCGCTTGCGAAGTCGACGACGTCTCCCCCAGAACTTTGGCTGAAATTTTTCAACAAACTATCGTCTCCGGACATTGCCTGAACAATCGCGTCCCGACGCTTGATAAGAACTTGCCGCATGGCTTCGAGTGTCGATTTGCGTGTCATTGAAGAATCCAGAGATTGGGGTTTTATGTGTGCGATTGAGGTTCGGTTTCGTTTTTTTAAATTGCCCAACGTTGCTGAGGTGCATCGAACTATAGGACGCATTTTGTGACCGCTATAGAAAATCAGAAGATTATTGCTCCTCGATGATGCAAAAATGAAACATCACCGAGGCTTCCCTACGGTTTTTCCTGAATAACTGTTCCACAAGGACCGTTGAGTCTTTGCGACACTTGGTCGGTAGTTAAGGCGGGGTCCTGTCGCGGTTAAGTTGAGCGGTTGCTTGTCGATTTTCAGTGAGTAATTAATGCGGGAGCTGGGGGGCGTGAAGGGTGCTGGGCGAGAGACTCGGTTCGGGTTGGGAAGGTTGTTCGTGTTGATCACTCGAACCAGTTTTTTTTGTTTGATTTGGGCGAGGCTTGTTTGACCCTTAGCTGCCCGAGAGCTACATGTTTGTAGCTAAACCAAAGTGACGGCTGGAATACCAACAACGGACACACGGTTCGTCCCTATTCTTCGTCCCCATTCAAATTTTTTCAAAGATTACCTATGGCCACTTCCTCTCAATACTCGCCAAGCGATCTTGTACTTCGTCTTGCCGGAGGTGGGCGTGATGGCGAGCTAATCACGGTAACGACACCCAAGTGTCTGATCTCTGCTGGGCCGGGTTTGGAGAGTGTTCCTCAGTGCGCGATCTTTCGCGGTTCCCACGGTGCGGCTGTTCGCGCTTTCGGCTCCCAGGTTGCATTCAACGGAGAAATCGACTCGATGCACTGGCTCAAAGCAGGAGATCGGATTGACTTTGCCAATGCGTTAACAATGGAGGTTGCCCAGTTGGGAGACCTAATTGGGGATTGCCAAACGTCTAACGAACTGGCAACCGATGTCGATCTGGACACAGGGGGCGAGGTTGTCGATGTCGATGCATTTGAAGATCACTGTTTGAATCAAATTCGAATTCAGGTTTCTAAAATTCAGACTCAGAACAACGATAATTCCGAGAAGTTCGCAGTGTTGGATGACAAGTTAAACCTGCTGACCGATCATCTAAATGAATTGATCTTTGTTGCCAAAGAAGGTCACTTTCCTTTGTCAGGCTCCTCTGCCAACACATTGACTGACACCGGGGTTAATCCCTTATCTGATTTCGATGAAGAGAAGGTTTTTTCTTCACTCGATTGGGAATCTGAACCGGAGGCGTTGGGTGTTACAGCCGCCGAGACGAGGCGATCGCCCGAGGACGCAAGTGTGCTACCTGAAGCGAGCAATAACGAATCTGCACCTGAGGATCAGGCTGTAGCGGAATCAACGGTAGCCATCGAGCAGCAAAAAATACATTCAAATAACGACAGTTTATTAACTGCGGACGGGCAGGCAGTCCAATCCTTTGACTCATTGACCCACAGCGACGTTGAAGGGTCTGATTCGTCCGTAGTTGAATCCACCGCTGCTCCGAATGAATTCGATAATTCGAATTCACTCGCTCAGCAGTTATTAAATGATTTCGCCATGGAAGAGCGACAGGCTCTTTCTGGAAATGATCTAAACACAGAGCCTTCTTTGGTAACCGAGCCCGAATCACAAACGGATATCGGGGATATAATTGAGAAATTCAGGTCGGAGGAAATTTGGCAGTCAGAGTCTCCAGTTTCAGAACTGGAGCAGACGGTCGAACCACGAAAAGAAGCTGAATTGCAGATCCTGTCAGGGATTCCGGATTCTGCCATGTCAGGTCTAGCAGACGAACCTGAGCAGTCGCCTGTTGACCCGCAGGGGTATGTTGCCGATTTATTAAATCGGATGCGGATTCCAGGCCAGCAATTGTTTTCGGATTTTAGGTCTGCCGATTCGAAAAACGCGGCCGAGGGAGCGGACTTGGTGGACGAGGTAATTGCGGAGGTCGATAAGACGCCGTTTACCGAAGGAGAGTTCAAACCGGCTCAGAAGGCACAAAAAATTGAATTGTCGGCGATGCGTGAAATTGCTAACACCAACACGCGCCGCAATATTCAAGTGAGTGAAGAAAGTCGACGAAGAGAGCTTGGGAAGCTCCGAGTTCTAGTCGCAATCTTCAGTTTTCTCCTAGCTGTTTACTATTTCCTGTTCGTTTCGGTTGGCCAATTAAATCTCGGATTTGTGACGGGTTTTCTCTGTGTGAGTATCACCGGATTTCTAACTTACAAGTTCTATGAAACGATGAGATTCAATGAATTACTGGAGCTTGAGAAAATGACCGTTTCAATGAACGAGTCCAAAGAGATTACTGCGAACATGCAGGCAAACGAGTTAGTTGAACCGGAGAAGTAAAGACTCAAGTTAGCGTTTTCCCCTCAAAATCCCCGGCTGCTCTGGATGTCGGCAAAGTCTCTCAATCGATAGTCAATTCCCGCGGCATCGCAAACTCGGCAAAGCGCCCTCAAGGCGACTCCAAACCCGTCCGGACCACTGAAGCCACCGAATTGCCCACCGCCCTTGACGTGTGGTTCAAGGTCTAGAAAAACACCCGGAACTCCACGCGCGGTCATTCGGGATTCTAACTCTGGCAGGAATGCTGCGAGGTCCTGAAATATCTCTCGATGACCTGAGTCACCCATGTCAGCGGGAACAAAGTGTTTTAACGCATCCTCGTCGACGTGTTCCCCTTTTACCGTCGTTGGCTTTAAGAAGTCTTTAATGTGCAACCATCCAAGTCCTGGTTTCATGAGTTTGTACTGTTCGAAAACCTCTTTGGGAGAGTAGCCCATGGTGACCAGATTGCCTCCATCGAAAATCAAAACGAGTGCATCATGGTTGATCTGCCGATGCATTGCGGCAAGTAATTCTCCATTTTGACCGACTAAATTTGCTTCTACTTCCAGTCCGTAGGTGAGGCCGTGTTGGTCGCAGATTTCTGCAATCTGTCCGACTTGCTCGGTTGCTTGATTGACGTGGTCGTCTAAGTTCGAACCCTTCGGATGGTAAAACGAAAATCCTCGAATCAATTTGCAATCGAAAAAATTGGCAAGTTCGCACGCGCGCGGGACTTCGTCAGCAAGGTAACTGGCAAACGGACGATAAGGAGTTTTCGTGCCATCCTCGATGTCGCAAAGTTTTACTTTTCCGATTGGGGATCCGATTGATGAGACAAGTAATCCATACTCGTCCATTTTGGCCTTAACGATTTCGAGTTCTGTTTCACTCAGTGCCATGACATTCTTAATGCCCGAGCCAGCGTCAACGAATCGAATCGAAAAATAGCGCATCCCCAATGCTGCAAACGCCGAGAATTGTTGGTCAAGCGTTTTTTGATTGGCCGCTTCGTCAGCGAACCCGGAAAGCAAGATAGATGGTTGACTCATTTTAATCCTCATTATGCTGAGCAAAAACGCGTGAGAACAAACGCAAGGCACCCGATAATTGGATCCCGAAGCATCGTTGTCGCCTTAAAAAATTACGACTGCTCGATCGTATATTCGACTTTGATAACCGACGAGATCCCGCCGCGGGGCGTGAATTCGGCAGTCAGTATCGCGCGGCGCGGTTGTGCGACGGCAACGAAATCATCGAGGATTCGATTGGTCACCTTCTCGTAAAAAATGCCCTCATTTCGAAATTGTTGCAAATATAGTTTTAGGCTTTTCAATTCAACGCAGACTGCGTCTGGAATGTACTCGAATGTGAGCAAGCCAAAATCGGGCTGCCCGGTCTTCGGGCAAACCGACGTAAACTCCGGGCATGTGATTTCGATCATGTAATCACGATCGGAGTAAGAGTTTTCGAACGTTTCAAGTGTGTCGCGGAAATGAGCTGTCATCGGTACAATCTTCAGTAGTTAAAAATGATTAAGGAATTGATTTTGTCTTGGTGTGCGTTCTCCGGGAAAAAGAGCCCGACAGATAACGACAAGATAATCAATCACAACCACCAGCACAGTAGGTAGAACACTGGGTTATGCTGATTTCTGAAATTTATTGTTCCCGACAGGGCGAGGGGCTGCTGACCGGAACACCGAGCGTTTTTGTCCGAACGTCCGGGTGTAATCTGCGATGTGGTTTTTGCGACACCCCCTTTGCTTCGTGGAATCCGATGGGAGATTCTCTTCAAATTGAGGAAATCGTTCACCGAATTCAGAAGGTAGCCGGGGGAGCGAAGCATGTTGTCATCACCGGCGGTGAGCCGATGATCGTAAAAGATCTTGCCGCGCTGTGTAAAAAAATACGTTCAAGTGGGTTTCATATCACGATTGAAACCGCCGGAACCGTGTTTCAGGAGGTCGAGTGCCAATTGATGTCGATCAGTCCCAAGTTTGGGAATTCTGATCCTTCGGTGGAAAGGGCAGGGGAGTGGCGACAACGTCACACCGCGACTCGCTACCGTCCGGGTGTCGTGGTTCGGCTAATCAGCGAATATGATTTTCAGCTCAAATTTGTCTTGGACGTCCCCGAGGATATGGACGAAATTCTCGACTATCTCGGCGTATTGGAGCAACCCGATAGTCAGCGAGTGCTTTTGATGCCGCAGGGGGTTGAACAAGATGAGCTCGATCTTCGGCGCCGCTGGCTGGAACCCCTTTGTGAGGAAAGGGGTTTTGTATTTTGCCCCCGGATGCATATTGAGTGGTACGGGAATCGCCGAGGGACTTAGGATTTCAAGGATCGCCATGGCCCACGATGATTTATCGAGGCCAAAAGCCTGGGATTCTTGTTAATTCGGTTTACCAGGGAGGCTCCATTGCGGAGTTCTCCATTGGGACGCGGTGGGGTAAACTGGTCTATTCCCAAATCGATTTCAAACGAAGTAACGCTATGAAAAGTCTCAGCTTTCTAATTTTTGTTGTGGTAACCATTTGTTGTTGGGGGATTTACGGTCCCGTTTTGCATATTGGACAGGGGGAAATGGCAGGGGGCGAAGGGAAAGCGAGTCTGCGTCCGTTTATGTGCGTTGGAATTGCATATTTCCTGATTGCCGTTGTTTATCCAATGGTGGTTCTTAAAACCACCGGTGAAAAAGGTCAGTGGTCGATGGGGGGAGTCTTTTGGTCCTTTACTGCCGGCGCTGTTGGTGCAATCGGTGCTCTTGGAATTGTGTTGGCATTCAAGTTTCAGGGAAAACCTGTTTATGTCATGCCGCTTGTTTTTGGTTTAGCACCGATCGTTAATACATTTGTGACGATGTTCATGTCAGGTACTTTCAAACAGGCTTCTCGGATTTTTTACGCCGGGATTTTAATCGTCGCTGTGGGCGCTGCGGGTGTGTTGGTCTTTAAGCCGACCGAGGAAGTGAAAAAAGACGAACAAACTTCTGAGCTGAGCGCGGTTGTTTCTGCGATCACATTGGCCTCTTTTCAACAGGAAAAAGACGCCGCTCAAGATGCCAATCCAAGCCCGGCCTCGACAGACGATAAAACGACAGAAAAAATAGCGGAATCCCCATCCAAGGATGACGTCTCTGAGAAAGCTGAAGAAGCCTTTAACCAAGCAAAGGCTGAGGTAGTTGCAGCGTTGGTCGATAAAAAGAAAAAACCGAATCTATTGATTATCGCGTTGTGCATTGGAATAACGGCGATGAGTTGGGGAGCCTATGGACCTGTGCTTCATAAAGGACAAGCAAAAATGGGGGGTGGCCGATTGCGTCCATTCCTCTGTGTCGGACTTGCTTATTTTGCCATTGCCGTCATTGTGCCTTGGATTTTATTGGGAAGCGGGATTTTCGAGGAACCCGGAGGATGGAAACATGTTGGGGGCGTTTTTTGGTCACTGCTGGCAGGTGCCGCGGGGGCTGTGGGAGCGTTGGGGATTATCTATGCGTTCAACTTTGGTGGCAAACCGATTTTCATAATGCCACTCGTTTTCGGGTTTGCACCCGTTGTTAACACGCTGACTGAAACGGCTTCAAAAAACTTACTTGGCCAAATCTCTTACTTTTTTGTTGGAAGTCTCGCCATGGTCATCGTGGGTGCGATTATTGTTTTGGTTTTTGCACCACGCGGTTCAAAGCCGAAGCCTGCTAACGAGCCAGCGATCAATTAGGACGTTGCGGCAATTTTTAGAACATGCTCTTGTGTAAAGATGCTCAAAGTATTTTGCTTGTGAGGATCGGAATAGCGGAAGATTAGACTGTTGAATTCACCTGAACCCACAGACGATAGCGACGCCCGGTATGTTCGGGAAATTGATCTATGGTTGAGCCATGTCTGGATGATCAGGGCTTTTCTTAAGCATTGTGAAGAAGCGGAAGAAGATGACGAGCTCAGAGATGTGCAGCGAACTCTTTACGACTATATGTTGGCCTTGGGAGGACCGCTTCGCGCTGGAGACCACGGAAAGTATTTAAAGCAAGCCAAGAAGAAATTGAAAAAGCTTCGCAATGCCAATGAGTTGTTTCTGGAGATACAACCGGAGATCTCGTCTCATACTAATTTTCAAATGGCGGCAGTTTCGCTGAACGCCTCGGTCACGCAAATTGCTAAATTAATTGAATCACACGCGGCAGGTTCCCCGTTGAGTTAGAGTTTGTTTGCTTAGGCCCGGCTTGTTTACCTGTCGGTGGAACTTCAGTTATCTAAAAAGTGAATCTCATGCGCCAAATCTGGATTCCCCGTCCCGGCCGACCGGAAGTGCTTGAGATTCGTGAAACTGAATTGCCCGAACCCAAGCCCAATGAGATGCGAATAAAAGTCGAGGCGGCGGGAATCAATTTCGCTGATATCTCGGGTCGTCTGGGAATTTACCAAGACCTGCCTCCGATGCCCGTGGTTGTGGGTTATGAGGTAGGCGGATGCATTGACAAAATTGGTGAAAATATTGATCCGGGATGGCTCGGGAAAGACGTGTTAGGTTTGACTCGTTTTGGGGGTTACAGCGAATCCGTTTGTGTCGACCAGCAACAGGTATTTTCTCGCCCTGCCGGAATGACAGCCGCTCTAGGTGCTGCGTTGCCTGTGAATTACCTGACGGCCTACCAACTGGTCTGTGTCATGGGCGGGGTGAGGGCAGGTGAGACGATCCTGATTCATTCTGCCGGTGGCGGTGTTGGAATTGCTGCGATTCAATTGGCTAAGCACCGGGGCGCGAAGATCATCGGTACTGCGTCGACGAGGAAGCATGAATATTTAAAGCAAATCGGAGTCGAGCATTGTATTGATTATCGTCAAGAAGATTTTGAAAAAAGGGTGATGGAGATCACCTCGGGCGCCGGAGTTGAATTGGTTCTCGATGCAGTCGGTGGCAAGTCGTTCAAGAAGAGCTATCGCTCGCTCTCGGCGACCGGACGGATGGGTATGTTTGGTGTGTCATCGGCAGCGATTAGCAAGTCCAGAAATCGGATGGCTTTTTTTAAAATGGTTGCCAATTTACCGTGGTTTAAATTCACTCCCATCGAATTAATCAATAATAACAAAGGTGTGTTTGGCGTGAATCTAGGACGGCTATGGGGCGAAATGGATCGGGTTGGGTCCTGGATGGAAGACTTGCTTGAACTCTATAGCGAAGGTGTAATTGCGCCTCGCGTTGACGCCACGTTTCATTTTTCTGAGGCTGCTGCGGCACATCATTACATTCAGGATCGAAAAAATATTGGAAAAGTACTGCTTATTCCCTAGTGATTCATTGGCTTGATTGGGAGCGACGAGAGGCCTCAAGAAACAAGGTTGGGTCTCTGCCACAAGTGTTTAGGTCAAAGTGTTTAGGTCAAAGTGTTATTGAGGGCTTCAACGATGA
>JAPKBL010000015.1 GCA_028823415.1 Mariniblastus sp. | reverse complement strand
GCTGCGATGGATTCGGCTGCGATGGATTCGGCTGCGATGGATTCGGCTGCGATGGCTGCTGAAGCTGGCTTGACCGTTCGTGAGGAGGGCTTGTTTGGCTTCTTGGGTTTGACGTGCTTTTTCCCAAGCCGTAGGACAAATTTATCCTTCACAGCGACCAGACAAAACTCGCGGCGATTAAAAGCGAGCTGCCGAGCTTTGACGACTTGGAAGCCAAGCGCTTTTACGTCTCTCATTAACTCGGGAATAGAGGTTGTGTTCTTCCATTCTGAAAATTTAAGCGTCAGAATAATTCCTTTGACGTCGACCAAGGGGTGGTTGACGATTTCTGCGACTGTTTCGATTGAGAATTTCGGATCGGCATTTAAATCAGAAAGGAGCCATTTTGTGTTTCTAAATTCACGTCGTTTAACATCAGTACCACGTTTTCTTATATGGACAAAATTCTTATTTTCGAGAATGCCGGTTTCCATTTCTGCGGGATCGATACCGATCACTTGCGCACCTTTTTCGAGTAGCAACTGACAGGCTCCACCGGGAGCACTCCCGATTTCTGCGCAAACATCACCTGGCTGGATCGTGATTCCCGACCACAGCAAAGCCTCACTCAATTTAAAATATGCGCGGCTATAGGTTTCAACAGTTGTATCGATTTCCGGAACTCCCCCGGGCCATCGCCCTGCTACGGTCGAGGCATAATGATATCCGTACCACCACTCGTTGGGCTCGACCATGACGATATCGAAAATTCGATCGTCTGGCTTAGATTCTTTATTGATGACCACCTTGGCTCCAGCTTCGCTCGCTGCTTGCATAAATAAGTTGCCGACTTCGATGGCGAGGGCGGAGATGCCGGGTTCGAACCCATTTCTGCCGGGAGTGAAAGGGTCCCGCTGCCAGACATGGACGTGATACGATTTTTCGAATTCAGTCAGTTTCGCGATATCTGCCACCATCGAGCCTGCGTCTTCCGAAGCGAACTTACCGAGTGACCAACCATAGGTTCGCGCCAACGCCGACTTGAGCGTGAATCGCTGGGGAAGTGGCGCTTCCGCACTGACCTTGAACGTGATAAACCCCGGTCGCGAAAAGGCGAGTTTTAAATTGGGGTGGTTGTTCATGATTTCTAATTTGGTAGCGCTTTCGGCACCGTTTTGGCAAATCACGAAGATAAAGGGAGGTGAAACGGGATTCATCGGCGAATCAGATTCGGTGTTGGCCATGGGTCATTTCAAAATAAAGTTTGGGTGCAATGCAAGGATTGCCGGTTTCTGATGCTATCACTTTTTTGCGGTTTGCGAACGTGGGGATCCTTAAAATCCACGAAATGCGTCAAGTATTGAGTTCGATTTTAAGACTGGGGCAATGCTAGGTGCAGGGCAAATTGACGTGGAGATTGATTGATATAGGTAACCAATATCGGTTGGGATAAACTGACAGGGACCGCGAATGTCGCGGTCGCCCCAGCTGTCGGTGATTGGTTAGAGAATCCCGTTGTGACCGAGGGGAATGAGCAGTTTTAAGTAGCAGATGCCAGGAGGGCCGCTGTCATGACAGAAAATATCAAGTTTATCCATTCGTCTGATTTCCATCTCGACGAACCCATTCGCGGTTTGCGGAAGCTGCCACAGCAACTGTTGGAGACACTGGCGGAAGCCCCCTATTTCGCAGCGCAAAAAGTTTTTGAGACTGCGATAACTGAGAAAGTCGATTTTGTTCTACTTTCGGGAGGGCTTTGTAATCTTGAGAACTTAAGTGCCCGGTCAGTTGCGTTTCTGATTAAACAATTTCAGCGGTTAGAGCAAAAGAATATTTGGGTTTATTGGTGTGGAGCAAAGGGAGATTCTGCTGATCACTGGCCCAACGCAATCAAGCTTCCAAAAAATGTTTTCCAATTTCAGTCTCGCTCCGTTGAACACGTGGACTATCAGAAATCAGGGGACTCGATCGTAAGAGTCATTGGGGTAGGTTGCAATTCCAAGAGTGTGGCGGGCGATCTGTTGGGTGTCGTTGAGGACGGAATTTTTAACGTTGTCGTGGCTCATGCCGACGCTAACGTTTCCGCATTTAAAAGCGATTTGATTGACTATTGGGCGTTTGGAGGAAAGCTTGATTCGGTAACCGAGGAATTCGAAAACTCGGTTGTTGTTTATCCAGGGAGTCCACAATCACGAGAGTTTAATCAAGGAGAACCCTGTGGATTTAAATTGGTCAAATTGAATCAATCGCGGAAAACCAACGTCCGCACGATTGGATCGGATCGAGTATTTTGGTGTTCGCAACCCGTTGAAATTCCAAATCAGATTGGCATGGAAGCTGCAAAAAACCAACTGGGTGAACACGCATTGCAGCTCATGGGCGAGCATCCAGAGCAGACGGTGCTTTGCCAGTGGCGGCTTGTCACTAGCGGAGGGGATTCGGCTCCACAGATTTACGGCATGGAATGGCGAGCAGCGTTGTTGGAATGGTTGCGAGTCGAATTTGGAAGGTCGGGGGGTGGTCTTTGGTCGATTAGCCTTGAGGAGGGTTCTTCAGAGAGCCTTCCAAGTGAGTGGTATGAAGAGGATACATTGCTTGGCGAGTACTTGCGGGCAATTGGGCGGTATCAAGGTGATGGGGAATTACGCCTGAATTTACAAAATTATTTGAAGGATGATGTGCCTCGTTGGGAAACTGATGGAATGGCGATTGTCAATGAACAACAGCGAGATGAAATTTTGTCAGAGGCATCCTTACTGGGAGTGGATTGTCTGGGAAGACATGACGACTCGGCGGTATGATTTGCGTTGGCGTCTTCGCACGTCACCGAATTGGATGGCCAGGGCAAAATAACAACTGCGTTAAAGGAGTTCCGCGGTGAAAATAAAAGATTTTGAAGTAGATGGATTCGGCGTATGGAAAGGGCTTGAGGTCGAGCGAGTTTCCGGCGAGCTAACCGTGTTTTGCGGTTATAACGAAGCTGGAAAAACGACGTTGATGCAATTCGTGCGCTCGATGATGTTTGGGTTTTCCCCGCCAAGGCTCGAAAAGTATTCGCCCCCTGTTTACGGTGGTCTGGCCGGTGGATCGCTTGAACTGTCCACTCCAGAGGGCGGCTTCGAGGTGCAGCGGCATGTTGATCCGAGCCAATATCACGACCCCGTGGGGGACCTCGTGGTGATTGACGGTCATGACGGCTCGGTGCATGGTCGAAGTAAGTTGCAGTCACTGATGGGAGACATGGACGAATCGATTTTTACCAATGTTTTTGCCATTGGTTTGCAGGAGATTCAAGAGTTAGGAGCTCTCAATAGCACCGCGGCTGCAGATCAATTATACAAACTGGCCAGCGGTTTGGATCGCGTTTCATTGGTCGATGTAATGCGCAATCTTGACAAACGTAGGGACGCCATTTGGTCTGGGCGAAGCGACTGTGAAGCAAGGTTGGCGATTCTTGGTGAGGAAAGGCAGACGCTCCTCAGCGAGGTAGAGGGGCTGAGGCAAAGGTCCAAGAGTTATGCGATCTTGGCGAATAAAGTCATTGAGGTCGGATATCGACTAGAAGAGCTTACGGCATCACTGAAAGATCATGATCGGCAATCCAGAGTATTGGAGATCGCCATTCAGGTTTCGGAACGCTGGCAAAATCGAATTTCAATCATTCAGCAGATCAAGGGATTTGGCGCGTTACCCGATCGAGCGGATGTTTCCATTGAAGAATTGGAAAAAATTAACGAGGAGATCGCCCACCAACGGGAGCGAATCGAAAATTTTCGTGAGCAACGGGATGAGATTAAAAGGGGCGGAATGGCGCTGCCAATCAAGCCTGCCTTGTGGTCTCAAAAGTCACGCATCGAAGCACTTGCGGAGCATACACCCTGGATCGAGTCGTTGCAGCGTCAGTCGGTTCGTTTAGAAGCTGAAATAGATCGAATTGAAAACAGCCTTGTGGGAGAGGTGGATGGACTCGGTGAGCAACTCAAAATTAAAGCCAGTAACATTCGCAGTCTCGGGAATCGGGGACTTGCATCGCTCGAATTAACCGGTCGTAAGCTGCAAGATCAAGAAGATTTGCTAATTCAGCTGGAGCATGATTTTGAAAAGACGGAATTCGATTTAGGGCAGCACGAAGAACGCTTGGGGACCAGCATGGCTCGCCAAAGCACAACTGAGTCTCTCGAGGAGACCGGCAGACAGGTGAATCGGTTGCGGCGTCGGATTGAGTTAGAGCAGAAGATTGAAAAACTCAACCGCGGAAGAATGGGCCTGGAACGTGATGTGGATTCGGTAGTTACTGAGCAGGTTCTCCCACTTGAGAAACTGTCCATCGTTGGGGTCATATTTATCGTCGGCATCGTCCTCCTTGGATTCGGGTTGATTGATGCGGTCTCGGGCGGGAATTGGATCAGCCAAACTTCGACTAATATGGGAATCGTGTTTGTGTTTTTGGGGACGATCGCGGGCGTGATCGCGATGGGACTGAAGTACCACTGGGAAGGCCAGGCGAAAGAAGATTTAGAAGATTTCCGACACCAAATTGAAATATTGTGTCAGCAACTGAAGCGGGCGAAGGTGGAGCGAGCCGAAATTGACCGCCAGTTACCTGAGACCGTCAACGGGCAGTGGGAACTCGAGCTTGCAGATGCGGAAAATCGATTACAGCGGCTCGAAGAATTGGTGCCACTTGAGGGGCGAGTACTGACAGCTAGAGCGAGCCAAGATGAGTTGCGACGCCGAATTGCGGTCCAAGAGCTCGAAGTTGAGAAAATGAATAAGCAATGGAAAGCAAGTTTGAGGGCCGCTGGTTTGCCTGATCTCTTACAGCCTTATCAACTCCGCGAGATCGTCCAGCGGGCAGATCGGATTTCAGGAATAAGTGATCGATTGGATCATCTGAAGGCGGAGCAAGTTGAGCGATCCCGAGAGCTTGAGGCACTAAACTTGAGGATCGATCAGACGCTTCAAGAATCCGGCGTTGACGATAAAGGATCGACGCTAATCGAACGAATTAATCATTTAGGTCTTTGTATTAATGAGCAGCGGGGGTTGGTGCAACGTCGACGAGAGTTCACTCACCGATACCGGACGCTGAAATCCAGATTTGTGAAAGCGAAGCGCGAATTAGACAGGTTACTTGGGAAAAAACAAAGACTTCTGTCGATCGTGGGTGCGGAAGCGGAGTCAGAGTACCGCGAGTTTGACTCACAATTGGTGCGGCGAAATGCATTGATTGAGAAACAAGAACATTTTAGTGAGCAAATCGATGCGGCTTTGGGTCGGCATCATACAGAATTACAGATCGAGCAGTTGCATGAGGGATTTGGGGCAACTGGGTTGGAAAAAGAATGGGAGTCGGTGCAGGCGAAGATTGATTGTGCCCGCGAACGACAAACTCAATTACAGCAGGAATGTGCTGGCCTCCAGCAAGATCTTAAGGTGATCGGCGAGGATAAAGGTTTGGCGCTCGCCCTATTCGAACTTGAATCTACGGAGACCGAAATATCGGAACTCAAAAAGGAATGGCAGATTCTGGCTACCGGTTCGACCATGTTAGAGGTGATCCGTGAGAGTTATGAATCCAAACGTCAGCCGGAAACGCTGAAAGAGGCTTCGGGGTTTTTGGCCAGATTGACCGAAGGCACCTACACCCGTATCTGGACAAAATTGATCGGTGAAGATTTGTTGGTCGATTCCGCAGACGGTGACTCCATCTCGGTCGATAAGTTAAGCCGCGGAACCCGAGAAGCGGTGTACCTGAGTTTGAGATTAGCTCTGGTTGGGGCGTACGCTAGACGCGGGGCCGTTGTGCCGATGGTTCTCGACGATGTGTTAGTGAATTTTGATGGCCGGCGAATTCAGGCTGCCGCGGAAGTTCTTTCGGAATTTTCTAGGCAAGGTCACCAGATATTGATGTTTACTTGCCACGATCACATTCGGGATGTCTTTCATGAACTGTCCGCCGATGTCAGAATACTCCCGGATCATCGAGAAGTAATGGATTCAAAAGCAAGTCCGGTTCAGTACGAGAGTTTCAAACATCCTCAGGAACGACCTGAGCCGGTTGAGTTTAAGCCTAAAATAATGCCCGAGAGTGAATCGATAAGTTCCGATTTATTGGAGCCTAATGGTATACCTGTCGAGTACGTTGAGTATGCATCGACGAATGTTCGAATTGATCCCGAACAGTATGATTCCGAGTTGGAGTTTGAACTAGCAGTCGTTGCATCGGATCAAAAGCGGGAGCAGAATCTACTAAGTGATCCTATCTTTGAAGGTGACCATTCGATCTTACCGATGGAAATTTCCGCTGACGAAGAATTTTGGTCAAAGCCTGCGTCATCACTGGACTAGAAATCGAAATAGTCCGGCGGCTAGTTAACGCTGCGGGAAGCCGATAATCAAAGACGACGAAAAGCGTTAGCCCGCCCCCATTTCTTGTTGCAATTCTGTAAGCTTTTTTTCGGCCTCTTTACGTACCGGTTCGAATTCTGTTTGATCGATCAGTTCGTTAAGAGATTCAATCGCTCGCGTTTTTTTGCTTTTGGTGTTCGCTTGATTAGCGTTTTCAATGATTTTTGCTTCACGCGTGAGTTGTTTGTTTTCTTTGAGCGTGTACTTTTTTTGAAAACCAGCGAGGTCGGATTTGACGAGTTTGAGTGCACCAAAGTCCTGACGAAGCTTTAAATAGGCCAGCATAGCACCAAGTTTGATATCCACTTGGTCTGATTCGATTTGGGTTGCCAGTTCTTTAAGTTGGCTTCGGACTTCGTCGGCAGTTTCGAGGACTAATTTGTTCACGCGCATGGCGGGTTTCGAATAACTGGGGATCTGCCCCGGTTCACCGATTTTTCGGACTCGACTGATTGCCTTGATCGCAGATTCGTAATTCCCTTTTTCCTTTTCCTCGACGAACTTATCGGCCGCTTCAATAAGCGATTGAGCCTCGCGGGCAGACAAAATACGTCCGGAGTTTTGCAGCGCGGCGATGAGCATGTTTGGAAGGTCCGGGCCCTGGAGTGATCCTGATCGTCCGTAAAGCGTTTCACCGTCGGCACGAACAACAAAGAGTTGTGGAATGCCGTTGCCTTGGGGCGTGTGGTCTCGGCGCCATTGAGCGTACTCAGGAGAGCTGACGTCCAGTTTTATGGGCACGAACTGTGCCACGATGGGTGCAATGGACTGATCGGTGTTTAGACGTTTCAGTAAAACTGCACACGGCGGTCAGGTGCTTTGTCCGGCAATGGCGAAAATAGGGCGTCCGCTTGCTGCTGAGATATTTTTGGCAACGGTGAGATTGTTGGCAGCGACGCCGGTTTTCGTTTGAGCCGACAAAGGCAGCGTGAAGCCGGCAATCGCGACGACCATCGCGCCGATTATCAAGTGGTAGCTTTTCAGCATTGTTAATTCCGAAGGAAAAACTATAAGTTAAATTTCTACTGAACCCATTCATCAACCTTGAAAGACAGTCTTCACTCGCGGTGATGAGATTCCGCAGATGACGGCGGTGGCATCGTTTTTCACGTGGTGATCAGGTTTACCAATCTGTGCGATATGCTGGCGCGAGTAGTGCGTTGGCTTCCTTAACGGATTGGGAATTTCCTGTGAACTTGCAAGCGGTCGCATCCCATTGGAACGTTTCTTTGGGCCAGCGGTTGATGACCGTACCCATCAGCACAGCTTCGGTAAGAGGGCCGGAATATTCAAACGGAGCGCCTGTCGACTCGATTTTTCCATTGGCGGCATCTATCCATTGGTGAAAGTGATTGGCGTGTTCGAGGCTCTCCGGTAGCTTTTGCATGGGAGTACCATCGACTTGGTAAACCTGGGGGGATCCAATATGAGGAAGTACCAGGCTGCCTTTGGTTCCGATAAATACCGATCCCTGATCTGGCAATTTGATATTGGCTGGGATTCCGTCGACTTTCGTTGGTCGTAACGATCCGTTGTACCAGCTTAGATTGAGAACGTCGGTCGTGTAAGGCGTGCCCCGAAAGGTATAAACGACGTGACTTAAAAGTGCGAAATTCTGTTTGAATGGACCGGGGCCGAGCGAGGTGCATTGCGTTGGCTCTTTGATTTCCAATGCGGTAAATACTGGGTCGACGATGTGGCATCCCATGTCACCTTGGGTTCCTGTGCCAAAGGCTAACCATTTTCGCCAGTTACTTCGATGGTACCACCCTTTAACGTAGGGAAGTTTTTCGGAAACACCGCAGTAAAGGTCCCAATCTAGGTGCGCTGGAGGAGTGGAAGGAGATTTTCCTTCCATTTCGCCGCCCCAGCCTTTGCCCGACCAGCTGTGGACGTCTTTCACTGTTCCAATTAGCCCGTTTTGGATCCAGGATACTGCTGTTCTGTACGCAGCGTGGGCATGGATTTGGATTCCCATTTGCGTTTTGAGGTGCGGTTTTTTTGCGGCCTGTTCCGCGAGCACTCGGCATTCGCCAATATCGTGCGCCAGTGGTTTTTGTAGATAAACGTGTTTGTCATGCTCCATCGCCAGCAAGGCGATGGGGGCGTGCATATGGTCAGGCGTCGCAATTACGACTGCGTCAAAATCATCGGACGAGTCTTTAAAAAGTAAACGATAGTCTTGGTATTTTTTAATGTTGGTACCCAACGGGTCAACAATTTTATGTAGTGACTGATCGACATCGCAGGCAGCGGTTAATTCGAAATCAGGATGAGATTTCATTTTTGACAAATCTGCTTTACCCCGTCCTCCAAATCCGATGGCGGCAATCCTCAAGTTTCCAGATTTTTTCGTCGACGCCCCAAAGACCATACTCGGGGCGAGTGTCGCAATGGAAACAGATCCGGCGGCGGTCTGAATAAGTTGACGGCGGTTAAGGCTCATGCTTATCTCTGGGTTAGTATCAAGGGTGTTGATTTCAGCGCTTTTCGAGAGCGTGCAACTCATCTTAAGAAGATTTTATTTGAATTGCCACAATCAACTTAAGACATCGCAGCAGCAATCGCAAATTAAGTCCTCAATTCCAGGGCTGGAAATGAAATTTAATGCTATTTTCGATTTCTCAGGCAATGGTCACTGGCGTTGAAGCGACAACTTTCGCTGGCAGTAATCGAGCGACCCAAGCGCGGTCGCAATGATTAGCATGATCATGGGGACTATGTCTCCCATCGTGCGGTACAGGCTGGGTCGTTGGACGGCACGTACGTCGGCACGTATCGTATTGGCCTCGCGTCTTCCACCGGTTTGCAACAGACGCCCGCAGGGATCAATTTCAGCTGACAGTCCCGTGTTGGCACAAACCAAAGATGTTTTTCTCATCTCTACGGCTCGGAAAACGTTACAGGCTAAATGGAGATCGAGGCAGCTCGTTCCGAAGAACCACCCATCGTTGGTCATGTTAATCAGGACATCCGGTTCCTGCCCCTGTTTGGCGAGCGTATTCACTTGCCATCTGATGAAATGCGGAACAGTTGACTCAAAGCAAATATTAGGGCTGAGGTTTATTTCATTCTTCGTTATCACCATTGGTTCAGTCCCGGCGTTTATACCGCCACCGATCGGTGATAATTTTTTGATGATCGGGAACCAATTTGATAGCGGCACGTATTCACCGAACATGACAAGGTGATTTTTGTAATATCTTGATTCAATGAGCCCGTCGTTGCCAATTAGAAACGCGGAACCGTATAGCTCACTGTTTTCTGGATCCATGGACGTCCCGCCGGTCAGTAGCGGCACCGGTGAACGGTTGGGGCTGGGATAGCCGATCGCCGCGCACCAGACTTCTCGTCGTCGACTGGCAGCGAGTTCCACGGTTATGTTCGGGCTCGCATCCGATAGCAAGTCTGCGTAAGGGCTGAATCCGGATTCGGGCCAAACAATTAATTCCAAATCAGTCCACTGTGCTCGAGCTTGACGAGTCAATTCGATTTTGCGTTGCAAGCGGTCCTCATATTCAGCGGAAGATTTTTGTCGGAAAATAACGTCGTCGTTCGTTTGGATCAAACCAATCGCTAACTGAGAGTCGTTTTTATAGTTGACCTGCTCTGTTAGTCGTATTTGGCCATAAACTAGGGTCGCGATGAAGGTTGCAGTCGCAACCGCCATCGTCGCCCAAAGACGTTTTTTTGAACCTGCAACATGAGCCACTGCTTGGCCATCAATGGGGTGATTCCTTTGTTTACCGGATAAGTAAATTTTGAATAGGGTTGTGAGACCAACGGAAACTAGAGCGATGACGAATGTCAGTGTGTAGGCTCCGAAAATATCCGCGACCTGAATCAGAATCGGTTGTCGATACTGCGTGTGGGATAGACAAACCATCGCCATGCCGGTTGCGAAATTGCTGCGGAACCATTCAATTCCGGTCCACACAACAGGTACGGCGATTACGGACGGAATTCTGTAGCGGTGAACTAACGAGCGAGCTAGGCCAATCGAGAGTGGCGTATAGATTGCCATGTAGGCTGAGACCATCAGCCAGCCCAGCCACAGGGCAGGGTGAGGAATTGGGATGAAGTAAAAGGTGGCCAGCCAAAAAATGAGTCCGGCGGTGTAAAGCTGGAGATAGGGCCTTCGTCCGTTGAGCGCCTTCGATTCAATCAACCAGATCAACGGGCATAACGCAAACCAACTCAGCCAAGCGAGACCTACCGGTGGGAAGGCAAGCCACAAGATGGCCATCGAGGCCATTGCAAGTGCGAACACGCGCTGCCGCTTACCGAGAGGCGGACGTTGAATTGCCTTGGCAGAATCCAACGCAGTGTTGGGAGTCGTCGACTTGGGGCTCAAATTAATCCTCGAATTGAACTGGCAGGGGTGGATTTTATCGCGATGAGGCGAATTGAACTACGCCGATTTAATTTAATTGATTTAACTTGGCAAAAAATCTGATCAACCCCGCGGGTTTCCAATGGGCCAATCTACTAAAATCCAAACTGGCTCCGGTGAGCCATCGGCGGGCACGACATCCGTGACTGGAAGGATGGGGAATCGAAGTGATGTTGGTATCGACCCGGAAATGTGGAAGCTAGTCAAGCGAAGGGAAGAAATTGAACTTTTTCTCCGGCGGGATGAGAAACGGAATTTTCTGGAAATCGAATTAGCCCCTCCGCTTCACCGAGAGCGAAGAGATCTGACGAACCGCGCCAAACGAGCGGCTCAAACCGACGGATCGTCTGATCGTCGATAACTCGTTTTCCTGGCCAGAATGTCGGTCGGTTACCGCGGGTCTCGTGCGGAATGTTGAGTTCGCCATATTCCGTAGGTAAGTGATCGATGCGAGAGCCGAGCATTTTTTCAATGGCTCGTCGCACAAAAAGATGGAAGCCAACGAGGCTACTCACGGGATTGCCTGGTAAACCGAAGACATATTGTTTTCTCCCCTCGCGATTACTTACGCCAAACCAGATTGGTTTGCCCGGTTTCACGGCGACTTTGTGAAACACCTCGACGACGCCAAGTTCTTTCAAAATCCCTGGGACTAAGTCCATGGTGCCCGCGGAGACTCCTCCGGAAAGCAGTAGCACGTCATGCTTTAGGCCGGACTCAATAAGGCTTGCCAGTTGGCGCGGGTCGTCGATGCTTGAGCCAAGGTTGGTAGTCTGAAGACCGAGTTGTTGGGCGAGCGCAATCAACATAGGCCCATTACTATTTCGGATTTGGCCTCGCTGAGGTGTCGTTTGGTGATCGACGAGTTCATTGCCGGTCGGTAACACTGCGACGCTCGGTTTTGCTCTGGTGGCAATTTGGCCTGCTCCGACCTCGGCCATCAAGCCAATGTCGGTGGCTCGAACACGATGCCCTTGGGGCAGAACGACTTGTCCTGCTTTGAAATTAATACCTTGGCGAAGAATGTGTTTTTCGGGGTCGATAGAATCAATTAATAGCTTGACGCGCTGAACATCATCGACAAGTTCGATTTCCGTTTGCTCCACCATCACAACGGCGTCTGCATTTTGAGGAAGGGGAGCACCCGTCATAATTCGGGAGGCTTGTCCAGGTTTGATCGCGTGCTGGGGCCAATCGCCAGCGATAATAGTTTCAACGATTTCCAGGCGCTTGCTGCCGTTGTTGACATCGTTGCTGTTTACAGCAAAACCATCCATCATGGACTTGTCATGCGGTGGCGAATTGATATCCGACTGAATGTCACTCGCGAGAACACTGCCAACCGATGAGGCAAGGGATAAGTTAGTTCGTGGCGACGCGGTGACGTTTTCGTCTAGTAATTGAAATGCCTGTTCTAGTGGTATCATGGCGACTGTATCTCAAGGAAATTGCGAAGTAAGTCGATTCCAAGGTCCGTGAGAAAACTCTCCGGATGAAATTGAACCCCAAATGTCGGAAACTGTTCATGTTGAATTGCCATGATCTCTCTGGATCCATCGGGTGCCGTCGCCCAAGCTGTAATTTGGAATTCGTCTGAGAGTGTACTCGGTTTAATGACCAAACTGTGGTACCGCGTTGCGATCATTGGGCTGGGGATCCCATTGAATATCGCTTGCCCATTATGGTGAATCTGATCGGTTTTGCCATGCATCAACTGCTCCGCTCTCACGATCGTTCCGCCGGTTGCCTGCCCGATTGATTGATGCCCCAGGCACACCCCCAGAAGCGGTAACTTCCCATGAAATCTCTCCACACATGCCACCGAGATGCCGGCTTCATTTGGCGTACACGGTCCGGGGGAAATGATCAAATGGGTGGGCTGGAGTGCTTCGATTTCATCGACTGAAATTTTATCATTCCGATACACTTGGATTTCATGATCGGTTCCAAGTTCACCCAGTCGCTGGACCAAGTTGTAAGTGAAAGAATCATAATTATCGATAATCAAAATCATGGCTTTGTCCAGTCGGTCGGTTGCAAGAATCAGAGCCTAGCCTGCTAGCAATTATTATCAACGAAAACCGTTTCTAGGTTAAGGGCAGGTATTCTATTGACCCAATTCCAGCATGCATTTACTTTTTAGGGGTACGCATCAACAGCGTTTTTGAATTTTGCCCTCATTTTGCCCCAAGGAAGAGGCTTTATGACTACCCAAAATCTGCGTGTCGAACCCGACACAGAGACTTCGGACGTTTCATCTGCTCCGCTTTTAGACGTTGGACGTGGTAATCGACCACTGAAAGACGAAATTATGGAAGCGGTCTCAGATATTATCGATTCAGGTTGGTTCATTGGTGGACCTCATGTGAAGCTATTGGAAGAGACGGTTGCGGAAGTCAGTCAAACTGAATTTGCAATCGGATGTGCTTCCGGAAGCGATGCATTATTACTGGCATTAATGGCGATTGGAATTAAACCTGGCGACGAAGTGATTTGTCCAAGCTTTACTTTCTTTGCAACTGCCAGCGCGATCCACCGGCTTGGTGGAACACCCGTATTTGTTGATATCGAACCTGATACGTTTAATATCGACGTTGCGAAAATAGAATCTCTCATCACCTCCAGGACGAAAGCGATCATTCCTGTTCATTTATTTGGACAGTGCGCTGATATGGATCCAATTAATTCGATTGCCGAAGCTCACGGGCTCAAAGTGGTCGAAGATTGTGCGCAAGCGATTGGGGCGACGTATTCAGGTCGATCCGCTGGCAGTCTTGGTTCGGTTGGATGCTTTAGTTTTTACCCGACGAAGAACCTTGGTGGTTTTGGCGACGGTGGCATGTTGACGACCAACGATCCCGAAATTGCTGACAAATTACGCCTTTTGGCAAACCATGGCATGCGGCCGCGGTATTATCACTCAGAGGTTGGGATTAATAGCCGACTGGATGCAATTCAGGCTGCGGCGCTGAATGCCAAAATGAAACATATCGGGGATTACTCTTCGAAGCGGGCGGTAAACGCGGCGCGTTACGAGCGGTTGATGGTTGAGGCAGGGCTTGCTGATCAATTGTTATTGCCGCAAACGAACATTGACTGCGGTCATGTATGGAATCAATTTACGATTCGAATGACTGGTGGCAACCGAGATCTTGTCCGGCAGCAACTCGCTGATATGAAGGTTGGTAGTGAGGTTTACTACCCAGTCCCTTTGCATCAGCAGGAATGCTTTGCAACACTCAAGGAACACAACGTCGATTTAGCTGAAACCGATCGCGCGGCGGAAGAGGTATTGAGTCTTCCGATTTTCCCTGAGTTAACGGCAGCCGAGCAGGGTTACGCGGTCAATTGTCTAGCTCAGATTTTGGACGTGGCCGAAATGCCATTGAAAAGAGCGGGGTAGCCCTGGCAATCGACTCGATTGCGGGTTGAGACATTTAGCATACGAAAAGCGGGAGCTTGACTCCCGCTTTTTTCGTAAGCTCATTTGATTTTTGAACGAGCAGGCGACTCACTTTGGTCCGGGCGGCATCTGATTCAGGAAGAAGTTCGTGATTAGATTTTGCAGGTGGACGGTCGTGTTTTCACCTTCGTTAATCGAATGTGATCGGTTGGGGTAAGCCATCATTGAAAACTGACGATTTTGTTTTACCAATTCATTGATTAGCAATTCGACGGTTTGATAGTGGCAGTTGTCATCTCCAGTCCCGTGAATCACAAGCAAATTACCGGTTAGGTTTTTTGCGAAATGAATGGGGGATCCTTCGCGATAGCCATCGGGATTATCGACTGGAACATCCATGTAACGCTCTTGATAAATCGAATCGTAGTAGAGCATGTTGGGTACGGGGGCAATCGAGACACCAGTGTGATAGAGATCTGGATGTTTGAACATCGCATTGAGGGTCATTGAGCCGCCCCCACTCCATCCCCAGACCCCAATTCGCTGCCGGTCTATCCATGGATACTTTAGGGCGAGCGCCTTGACTGCCGTGGCTTGATCAGCGGGTGGAAGGATGCCGACTCGCCGGTAAACGGTTTTCCTGAAATCTCGACCCCGTGGCACATTGGTGCCGCGATTGTCGATGCTGCAGACGACATAGCCCTGCTCGGCTAACAGACGATGCCACAGGTACCGATTACCACCCCACTGATTGGTAACGGTCGTGCCCCAAGGTTCTCCGTAAACGTAGACAATCATCGGATATTTCAACGCGGGATCAAAGTCTTTGGGTTTCATGATCCAAACATCCAGCGGTGTGCCATCGTCGGCGTTGACTCTTGTGAATTCTGATTCAACAGGAGGGAGCTTTGAAATTTCGGTTCTTGCTTTCTCGTTGCTGATGATTTCGCGAGCGATTTGGTGAGTCGGCAGTTCAATCAATTGCGTGGTGGGGGGCTGGCCAAAGCGAGAGTGGGTGTGAAAAGCAATCTTTCCGTCCGGCGAAATGTCATAGCTGTTCCAGCCCGAAAACTCATTGGGGGTAACCCGTTTCGATTTGCCACCTGCCAGTGGAACAGAGTAGAGGTATCGGTCGGTCGGGCGATCCGGAGCGGCAATAAAATAGATCTGTTCATCGGTCACGCGGACTAATTGAAAAGCATCGAATGGGTCATTCATGATCGGTGTCATCTTACCGCTCATTCGATTGACTCCGTAAACGTGACGGAATCCATCTTTTTCGCTAACCCAGAGAATCTGTTTTCCACCGTCGAATTCAACGTCGTGGTCGCACGTCTCTACCCAAGCTTTGTCTGAATCGGTAAATAAAACTTTCGTTTTTCCCGTCGAGGCATCGCCGATTAGGACTCGATTCTGGTTTTGTTTGCGATTTAGATGCTGTAATCTTAGTTCGTTGTTGTTGATCCAGCGTGCTCGCGCGATATAGTTTTCGCGCGGGTCACCGGGAACGTCAAGCCAGAGAGTTTCGTGGGTTTTAAGATCTACGATGCCGATTCGAACGGCCGAATTAGTTTGGCCGGGTTTCGTATGTTTGAATTTTTTGAGGGTAGGATACAGGGAATCGGTATTGTTGATGAGTGTGAATTCTCCGACTTTGGAAGTGTCGAATTCCCAAAATGCAATTCGCTGACTATCGGGTGACCAGCGGAAGCAGTCTTTTAGATCGAACTCTTCTTCGTAGACCCAGTCGGAAGTTCCGTTGATGATTTCCGGGGTTCGTTTCGATGTCACTTTTTGTGCAATGCCGGTTGCAATCGATTCGACATAAACGTCACCCTCGGAGACGTAGGCGACGCTCTTTGCATCCGGTGAGATCTTTGCGAACATCAATGATGTCGCAGGTCGGTCGGAACCAATTTGCCGAAGGGTTCCTGATTTGCGATCCATTAACCAATAGTCCCCTCGCGAATGATGTCTCCAGACTTTCCGCGTGTTCGTGAAAATTAAGGCGATTTCCCGATTACGAGCCCACTGGTGGCTGGCGATGGAGAGAGGTTTCTTCGCCCCGGTGGGAATCAACTGATCAGCAGGAATCAAAACGGTCTCTTCGTGGGTAACCGGGTCGACAGCAATTAAATCGACGGAATTGGGAATCGTCTTGGAATCGCGGTTGGTAACATATTTCGAACCAGACGTTTCCCAGTTGGGGGAAAACGACTTGGTCGAAAAACGGCCACTCTTGTAAATCGATTCAATCGTGAGCGGCGGAGTTGAATTGGGCGTATGCGTTTCCTGAGCCAGTAGGGGGGAGGCGGTCAGGAGCACTAAAATCGTGAAATAGATTGGATTACACATAACGTTTAAAGCCTTGAATTAACCCGAAGTTGACGGAACTTTCCACAATCTATCTTTAAAAACGAGTTTTAAAAACATTGGGAGGGCAGAGATCAAAAAACAAAGAAGATCGTTGTAATTGTCTATTGATCACCCCCACCATCCCCCGTTGATATGAATTGTTTGCCCTGTGACATACGATGACAAATCACTCGCGAGGAATAGCACGACATCACCGATTTCCTGTGGTTCAGCAAACCTTCCTAAAGGTACCATTTTGATCATCGCCTGACGATTTTCTTCGGGAATTGACTTTCCCATTTCCGTATCCACGACGCCCGGGGCGACGGCGTTGACGCGAATGTTCTGCCTTGCCAGTTCTTTACTCAAAACCTTCGTTAAGGTCATGACTCCGGCTTTGGCCGAAGCGTAATTTGCTTGGCCAAAGAAACCGGTAACTGCCGAAAGCGAAGCCACATTGATGATGGCCCCCCCTTCGTTGAGGTTGTCTATGGCGGCCTTGCAACAGTTAAACACGCCGGTGAGGTTTGTGTCGATGACGTCGGACCACTCAGAATGGGTCATTTTTTTAAAACTTCGGTCCCGTAATATTCCAGCGTTGTTGACTAGGATATCGATGCCCCCGAAGCGTGTAGTTATCTCCGAGCACATGTTTACCAGTTGCTCTGGGTCGCGCACGTCAGCAGGTAATGCGAGGCATCGATTGCCCAGGGAAGCACTGGCCATTTCAGCAATTTTTGCATTGTTGCCCTCGGTATCGGGAAAGTAATTGAGGACGACATTCGCGCCGGCTTCGAAAAGCGATGTTGCGGTGGCCAGCCCAATCCCTTGGCCTCCACCGGTTACGACTGCTGTTTTTCCCGTCAGATCGATATTTCGCATTATGTTATCCCGTTAATTTTCTCGTTGATCGAGTGCCATTGGTTGCTTTGGTCGATGGATTTGTAAAGGAAGTGCAGTGCTAACTTTTAGGTTTCCAAGTTGGCGAACGCTTTTCAATAAAAGCGGCAAGGCCTTCGCGCGCGTCTTCGGTCTCTCGAGCTTCGGCGGACACCTTGATTGATTGTGCGAGTTGTTTTCTCAGGTCGTAGGAAAGGCAATCTTGCAAGTGCGATTTGGTGATCGCCAATGCCGAGGGTGAGCCTGTCAGGATGGCGTTAATGAGTTTGTCGGTTCGCGCATTCAATTCAGCCGACGAAACTACATCGTAAACCAGGCCGACTTGGGAGGCCCGGTTGGCACTCATTTGTTCTCCGCTGAGCAACAAATGATTTGCCACCCCTGGTGCCACTCGGAAATTGAGGAAGGGTGTTACGATCGCGGCGGTAATTCCACGCGCTGGTTCGGGGAGCATGAAGAAGGACTCCGTTGCCGCGAGAATAAAGTCGCAGGCGAGTACCATGCCAACTCCCCCAGCGAGGGTGGGACCCTGCAATACGGCAATGGTCGGCACTTTGAGTTCAAAAATTGCCTGAAGGCAATTCGCGTACACCTCGGAGTCTTTTTGCCATTCCGCTTGCCCATCCTCTGAATTCGCGCGTTGCTGCATTTCGCCAAGATCCATTCCCGCACAAAAAACAGAACCTTCGGCCTTGAGCACGACAACGCGAATCGTCTGATCCTTGGAAAGGGCATCGATGCCGGATTCCAGCTGCTGGATCATATCACGCGTCAATGCATTTCGTTTTTCCGGGCGGTTTAAAATAACCTGTCCGATTCCATCATCGATGGATGTCTTCACAAAGGTTTCCATATCGTGGCTCTCGGGTTGCCGGAGAAGATTTATTTTTAGCTTTTGATGAGAACTAACATAGTGACGCAACTGCGTCTCGTCGATACTCCGCAGTTCAGGTAGACTTGAGAAAAAGTTTTCTCAATTGATAGAGGACGTCAAGCGATGGCAGAGCGAGAAATGCAAAAAGATAAAGTTTTGATTGCAAACGGGCAGGGGTTCTGGGGCGACAGTATTCTTGGACCGATTCGACTGGTGAACGAGGGACCTCTCGATTACCTGACGCTTGATTATCTGGCTGAGGTCACCATGAGCATCATGCAGAAGCTCAAGAGCCGTGACCCCAAAAAAGGTTATGCAACGGATTTCGTCGAGATGTGCCGGCGGGTTTTGCCGTTGTGTCATGAAAAGGGGATCAAAATCATTGCCAATGCGGGAGGGGTAAACCCAGTGGCCTGTCGTGAAGCGATTGCGGCGGTGATTCGGGAACAGGGTTTGACCGGCATGAAAATTGGAATCGTCGAAGGCGATGACATCCTCGGTGATCTCGCTTCCCTGATCGAGGGCGGTGAAGAATTTCAAAACATGGATAACGGTAAGCCGCTGAAGCCTTATCTTGATCAAGTAAAAACTGCCAACGTTTACATTGGTGCCGAGCCGATCGTTGAAGCGCTCAAGCTAGGGGCGGATATCGTCATTACCGGACGGGCAACTGACCCCTCCATCGTTCTTGCTCCGATGATGTACGAGTTTGGGTGGACGATGGAGGATATGGACAGATTAGCTGCAGGTACGATTGCGGGGCACATCGTGGAATGTGGGGCACAATGCACCGGTGGAAATTTCGTCCATTGGAAAGAGATTCCCGACATGGCTCGCATCGGTTATCCGGTGATCGAAGCTAAATCAGATGGTAGTTTTGCAGTGACCAAACACAAGGGGACCGGCGGGCGAGTTTCCGTTGAAACGGTCACTTCACAGTTGGTTTACGAAATGAGTGATCCAGCAAATTATATTACGCCTGATTGCGTTGCTGATTTTACTTCAATTCAATTGCGCCAAGACGGAGAGGATCGCGTGGAGATCAGTGGGATTACCGGTCGGCCCGCCACTGATACCTACAAAGTTTCAATCTCATTCCACGAAGGCTACAAGATTATCAGTCAGCTAACGGTCGCAGGCCCCGACGCTGTTGAGAAGGCGAAGCTTTGTGCCGATATTGTTTTCGAACGCGTGGCGATGGACGGTGTAACGTTCACCGACGAAGAAAAATTTGTTGAGATTGTGGGAACCAACGTTTGTCATCAGGGCATCGTGGAAGCTCCCGAGAATCCAGCCGAAGTTATCCTTCGCATTGGTGCCAGGAGCGATGACCGCGCCAAGCTAGATCGACTGGGCATGGAAATTGTCCCCTTGGTAACAAGTGGCCCGCCCGGAGTGACCGGGTTTGCCGGTGGCCGACCCAAGGCGACTGAAATTATCAGTTACTGGCCCGCACTCTTGAGCAAGGGGAAAATTGAGACACGTGTTTCGGTCGAAGAAGTTTAAATTGGTCCATTGAAGTGGCGGAAAGTGAGCGTGGCAACAACGCGGGGTTCTCGCAATGACATCGCGTTTGATCGGCTAAAACTTGCGTAAGCTGGTTTTTACGACTCCTTGCTCTTCGTTATTAACCTGCATTTCGGTGATTTTCCAAGCATCATCTTTGAGCTGGATTTTGAAGTTGGCATCGTATTTGTTTTCTCGTTCATGGATATGCCCCCAATGCTCAATGGTGCCAATCAGATTCCATTTACAGGCGTAATCAAATTCCGGCATTTCGTCGTCGGTGCTGATTGAGCTTCTTGATTTTTGACCGTCGAGTAAATTGACCTCGTTCACCCGGGCGATGGCCCCCCCTTGCTCTTTTACTTTGAGGCTCTGGTTAATGTCCAGATAAAGTTGGCGGAGGAGTTCGCCATCGACACTCTTGGCCAGAGCATCGTACACATCGCTTTCGTTTTGGTAATCGAAAGCGCGGAACATGTTTTTGTGCAGTTGCGCGAAAACTTGGGTTGCATCTTCGTTCGATAGTTCAAATTTCGGTTTCTCGGCAAGCGGGTTAGGGAATTCCACGGGCAGGAACTGAAATGAAGCAAGGCCGGCGATCACGAGTACCGCTCCCGCAATGGAGGTTTTTCTTAAATCCAGTCGGAACATCATGCTGGCGACCAGAAGGATCACCGCGAGCGCAATGAAAACTGTTGTGACCAGCGGAAGTTGAATCATTGACGGTTTTAGTGAATCAAGATCCACTGTGGATGAAACATCGACAATAGCGGGCAAAGGTTTGCGTGCGGGAGCAATCCATTGGAACGTGTTGTTTTCGAGGAACATGGAGAACTGAGTTTTTTCGATTTTGTCATATGCAAACACAACGGTGTCAACTGACTTGATCGCGTTGTTAAATTTGTCCCACGTTACTTCGACTTCGGTTGGCGCGCCTTTGGTGCTGTAGGACATGATGACTCCGACCCGCCCGTTAGCCATACTGATTCTTCGTTTTTCAGCTTGAACCGCGAAATCGCGAAGGTCCAAACCATAAAAATCGACGCGGTCAAAAACGGGCTGAACCTCGACTGAGTCGATAAGAACGGGATTGCCGATTGAGAAGAATTGTTCGATTTTTCTCGCGGCGGCCTCTTGCTCATCTACATCGAGAAAGCTCTCGTCCCTTCGTTCGATGTCCATTAACGTAGCGAGCGTCGCTAATGGAATCAGAACTTCGTGACGAACTTCATACGCCGTTATGTAAATGAATGAATAGACACTGCTGTAGCTGGTAATCCCGAGGTTCTTTTCGCGTTGCTCTTCAAACCAAACTTCCCACTCTTTTTCGGAGGCGTCTGTGGAAAGGATCGGCTTATCCCAATCGAAACGGAAAGTCTCTGGGGCCCCCGGTTTCATCATGTGCATGTAGGGTGTGTCTGAGCCGGCTTGCTTCAGAAGTATCTTCAGCTCGGACGGCAGCAGAGCACCCTCGGCTACCATGTTTTGTTGAACGGTAATGAATTCTGGAGGTCGATCGTATTTGAATTCAATTTCAAATCCCATTGGATAGTTCATTAGCATGCCAGCTTTAATTCCCTCGTCCGGGATTTCGATGTCAATGATTTCCGTTACTTTTGGCTTAAAAAGATTTCCGTCGGCATCGCGAATGGTGATCCGTTGGGCGAGGTATTCGGCGTGATCCTTGGTGGCATCGAGTAGTTCCTCGCTGTCGTAAAATCCATCTTCGAGGGCCTCGACACCTTGAAGTAATTCAAGATCTTCCGCGAAACACTTCAGCCTCATTGTTGTCTGTGCACGATTGACGTAGATATCGGCTTCGACAACAGAGACCGGGTGCGATTTGCGTAGCGAGGGTTTCTCAGTTCGCGATTCTGCTTGGGAATCCTGAATCCCGGAAATAGCGAAGAAAGCAACTGCCACGGATAGAAACACAATGGATGGGTATTTCATCGGTTTTTTAAAATCTATGATTTGGACGGGGGACTAGAACGTAACGGATTGATGATCGACGCGACCGACCCTATAAGCATACCTTCTTGAGATTGAGTTCGGCAAACGGAGAGAGGCATTGCTGAGGAGATGGTGTGTCTCTTTTCACATGAACTTGCTGAACTTGCACGATAGTCCGATTGCAGAGAATGCGTTTTTCTGTGAGATTTATCGGATTGCGGGGTTCGTTCCAGGCCTCCCCAGTCCTCCATTGCCTAAAAAGTCATGAATCCATTATCTGAAATACGCGCTCGATTTTCCACAGTTCTCTCTGGGATGGTCGATGATCCGGTTAATTTACTTTCTATGATTCGTCCGGCTGGCGATTCAAAATTTGGGGATTACCAAGCGAATTGCGCAATGCCGCTTGGAAAACAATTCGGCAAGCCCCCCCGCGAGATTGCGACCGAGCTTTGCGAGGGTGTCCAGGTAACCGATTTATGTCAAAAGATTGAGATTGCAGGGCCGGGTTTTATTAACCTAACCATCGATAATGATTGGTTAAAATGTAGTTTAACCACAGCGTTAAAAGACGATCGTTTAGGCGTCACCAAAGTCAGTGAGCCAAAAACGTTTGTGATTGACTACTCATCGCCGAATGTTGCCAAGCCAATGCATGTGGGCCACGTCAGATCAACTTTCATTGGCGATTCGATCTCAAAAGTTTTACGGTTCGTTGGCCATACAGCGATTTCAGATAATCACCTCGGGGATTGGGGAACCCAGTTCGGGATGATCATTTACGGATATAAGCATTTTCTCAATGAGTCGGCCTATCAAGCTGCGCCGGTTGCTGAGCTGGGACGGTTGTACAAATATGTCCGCAAGTTAATGGATTATCATGCGGCCGTTAAGCGATTACCGGAATTGGAAACGATGCAGGATGAATTGAAGAGCAAGCAAGCTGTTCTTGAGTCGACCGAGTCGCAGGGTGATAAGAAAGCGGATAAGCAATTAAAAAAACAGTTGAGACAGCTGAAATCGAAAATTGCGGATCAGGCTGAGTCGCTCTCAGAGTTAAAGGCCCAGATTGCTGAAGTGACCAACGACGCCGTGTTAGCAAAAGATGCGTCGGAGCATCCGAATGTAAATCAAAATGCTCAGCTTGAAACGGCGGCGCTCCATGAAGGGGATGCGACAAACCAAGGCCTTTGGGAGGAGTTTCTGCCGCTGTGCCGGGAGGATATGCAGAAAATTTACGATCGGTTGGATATCAAATTTGACTATGAGTTAGGCGAGAGTTTTTATCACAACGAGCTCGCTAATGTCGTCAGTGATTTGACTGAAAAAGGGTTTACTAAAGAGAGCGAGGGCGCGGTCTGCGTTTTTCTCGATAACCATAACGCACCGATGATCATTCAAAAACGAGACGGTGCTTTTCTGTATTCCACGACAGACCTTGCAACCATTAAATACCGAATGGAAAAATGGAACGCCGACGCATGTCTGTATGTTGTTGATCATCGGCAGTCAGAGCATTTCGAAAAACTTTTTGATGTCGCGAGGCTCTGGGGGTTCGATGAGGTCGAATTGGCTCATGTCGCCTTTGGGACAGTGATGGGACCCGATGGCAAACCCTATAAAACACGATCAGGTGACACTGTCGGGCTTTCCGGGTTGTTGGACGAGGCGGAAAGCCGAGCTTTAGAAATTGCGACCAATCAAAATTCGGATCTGACCGAAGATCGTCATCGAGAAATTGCGAATGTCATTGGAATCGGCGGTTTAAAGTATGCGGATCTATCTCACAATCGTGCGTCCGATTACGAATTTAACTACGAAAAAATGCTCGCTCTGCGCGGCAACACCGCAACCTACCTCCAGTACAGCTATGCCAGAGTGCAGGGGATTCTTCGTCGTACCGAAGCGGATGTCGAGTCCATTCGCCAGAATCCTGGCGATTTCATTTTTGAAAACGACGTCGAACGGCAGTTAGGCCTGAAGCTGATTCGCTTTGGCGAAGCGCTCGATGAAGTTTTAGTTGAGTACAAACCCAATGTGTTATGCAATTATCTATTCGAGTTGTCCCAGTTGTTTGCACAGTTTTTTGACCAATGCTCGGTTAAGGACGCGAATTCAGAGGACTTAAAGAAAAGTCGTTTGCAACTTTGCGATTTGACAGCCCGCACCATCCGAGGCGGTCTGGAATTGCTCGGAATTGGGGTTCTGGACAAAATGTAGGAGCGTGGTGGAATTCTGGTTGTCCTGTCGTGTGAATTCGTTGTAGCGTCATGGTTAGTCGGATAGATTTCTCTCACTGTATCTTGGAAAGCTGGTCAAACAGTTTACGATAGTAATCCTTGGTTCAGCCACATACATGGGTTAAGCAATGAACTTGGGGCAAGAGGCTCCCAGCGTTGCTAATTTGAGAATGGAGTTCACCGTGAAGTCTTCTGTCGGAATCAACGTTATCGACGAATTTCTTTGTGGCAACGCTGTTGACGTTGTGCGACAGCTTCCTGAATCCATCGTCGATACAGTCGTCACCAGTCCCCCCTACTATCAGCAAAGGGACTACGGATCGCTTCAACAAATCGGGCAAGAAATTTCACCTGCGGCCTATGTTGAACGGATGGCCGAGTTGTTTTCGGAATTAAGACGAGTGGTTAAGCCGAGCGGTTCTTTGTGGATGGTGATTGGCGATAAGTACCTCAAAGGTGAACTTCTGGGGATGCCCTGGCGGGTTTGTCTTGCTCTGAAAGAGGTGGGGTGGGTTCTTAGAAGTGATTGTATTTGGCACAAGCCCAACGCGATGCCGTCGAGCGTGAAGACGAGACCGACGGTTGACCACGAGTACATTTTCTTTTTTAGTCATTCGAAGAAAGATTATTTTTATGATGCCGACGCGGTACGCGAGCCGCACGTTACTTTTTCCGAATCCTCAAAAATGAAGGGGGGGAGGCGTCATTTTGGTAAACGCGGTGGTACACCGGAAAAGGGGAAAAATTCCGGGGATTCAAATCTACATGACGGTCGCTGGGATCAGGCATTTCATCCTAAGGGTAGAAATAAGCGAACGGTTTGGTCGATCTCGCTTTCAAAATTTCGAGACGCGCACTTTGCGGTGTACCCTGAATCACTGGTTGAGACTTGCTTGAATGCAAGCTGCCCGACCGGAGGTGTCGTGTTGGATCCATTTTCCGGTGCAGGAACGACAGCGATGGTAGCGAAGCGAAGCGGTCGGAAATACATTGCTATTGATTGTGTACCGGAGTATATCGAAATTGCAAAAAAAAGAGTGGAGACTCAAGAATAGTCGATCCTTTTTGAACGGCAGATTTCAGCTAATGAGCTTCAACCCTGACTGCCGTTTGTCGCCGAGTTGTTCGGGACGTTAGTACCGCATTGTCTTGGTCGACAATGTTCGTTTGCGAGTCCCATAGAAAAACGCGTTAGTATCTGGAGTGAGTGATGACATTAACGGTTCTTGATTACAGCATTATTTTGATGTACTTCATTGTGATGCTGGGGATTGGTTTTTGGTACCGCAGTCGAGCCGGCAAGAATATTGCCGAGTACTTCATTTCCGGACGATCTTTACCCTGGTGGATTGCCGGGACCTCAATGGTTGCGACGACGTTTGCGGCGGATACACCGCTGGCGGTTGTCGGATTGACGATTCAAGACGGAATGGCCGGCAACTGGGTCTGGTGGGCGCTGGCGCTTGGGGGCATGGTGACGGTGTTTGTTTATGCCCGCCTGTGGCGACGGGCTGAGGTAATGACGGATGTCGAATTGGTGGAGATTCGGTACGCTGGAAAACCGGCGGCAGCTTTGCGTGGGACTCGGGCTTTGTATGTCGCTTTGGTTGTTAACCCAATCATCATTGGTTGGGTTACCACGGCAATGGTCACGGTGCTTAATGAAACCATTTTGCACGAGGTGGGCCCTAGTTCCCTTGAGCTAAGTCTCTTTGGGCCCGATGCCCTGCTCTACCGGCCATGGTTGATCATTTTCTTTACGCTCGTGATGGTCGCAGTTTATGGAATGATGTCTGGGATGTGGGGTGTCGCAATCGCGGATGCGATGCAGTTTTGTTTCGCGATGTTTGGGTGTACTGCGCTTGCGTATTTGGCGATTGTGGAATGCGGTGGGGCGCCGGCGATGGAAGCAAAAGTCATTGAAAATTTTGGTGAAAACGGTACGGCGGCCTTTGATTTTATCCCGAGTCTGACAGGAGAGAACGCGTGGATGCCGGTTTACGTGTTCTTAATTATGTTACTGGTTCAGTGGTGGGCGACCTGGTATCCCGGGGCAGAACCCGGGGGTGGTGGGTATATCGTTCAGCGGATGGCCGCGTGCAAGGATGAGCGGCACTCGATGTTAGCAACGCTTTGGTATCAGATTGCCCATTATTGTATTCGGCCATGGCCTTGGCTGATTGTCGCTTTCGCGGCATTGGCTTTGTATCCAGAATTGAGAACGAGCGAATTGGCGGACTCCAGTTTCGACTCGGGCGTGGGTTTTCCAATGGTGATGCGGGACCTCGGGAAGCCCGGACTCAATGGTCTATTGTTAGTTACTTTTTTTGCAGCATTTATGTCGACTTTGAGCACCCAGATGAACTGGGGGGCATCTTATTTAGTGCGTGATGTCTATCAGCGGTTCATGAAACCCGAGGCGACCGAGCGGCAGCTGACCCGGGCTTCGAGAGTTGCATCGTTGATTATTTTGATCGCTGGGGCGATTGCTGCAATTCAAATGGCCAATGTTTCGATTGATGCAGCTTGGAAGATTCTGTTGGCCCTGGGTGCCGGTACAGGAGCTGTTTTTATGTTGCGTTGGTTTTGGTGGCGTATCAACGCTTGGAGCGAGATCTCCTCAATGGTTGGGTCGCTGGTGTTTTTCCTGTCTTATGAATCGGTCATCACCTCAATGGCCGGCGTCGACGCTTTGCGTATCGGTGAATTGTCCTGGGGCGGATTTGATCCCGCCGTGTCAGAGGTCAAAATGCTGGCCGTCGCGCTGCTGACGATTGTTTTCTGGTTACTGGTCACGTTCTTGACCAGACCGGAGAATCCCGAAACTCTCGATCGATTTTACCGGAAGGTTCGTCCGGGCGGTCCGTTTTGGAAGCCTGTGGCCCTGCGGAATAAGGATGTCACGCCAGATGATGATGTTGGACTTTCTATTGTCGCGGCAATTTGTGCGACCGGAATTGTCTACACCGTGCTTCCGTGCATCGGTAACATCATCTTTCAGCATTATTGGGAGGCTGCCTATTGTGGTGCCGCTGCGGTCGGATTTACGATCGTCGTCGCGATTTTAGTGCGGAAAATTCTGGTGAAAATTAAGAATAACGAAGCTTCGAACCAGCTTTCGGACTGAATCGCTTAATGACAGCCAGCATTTATTTTGCTTGCCATCGCACACGGACGGGCTGATCAATCTTGGCCAGTTTTTGTTGTTGCGGTAATATCTTGTTTTGGCTGCCAATGAAGCATGAGAGTGGTATGGAAACCAAACAACCGACTCGAATTTTAATCACCCGATTAAGTCATATTGGGGATTGCATCTTGACGTTGCCTGTTTTGTCGGCAATTCGGAGTCAATATCCAGATGCGTTTATCGCGTGGGCGGTCGAATCTCCGTCTCAAAAATTACTTCGGCTGCATCCCGACTTAGATGAAATCATAATGATTCCCAAGGGATGGGTGAGCAAGCCAAAATGCTGGTCTCAAGTGGCGAAAAAATTACGGTCATTTAAGTTTGACATAGCGATTGATCCGCAGGGGATAACCAAGAGTGCACTGCTGGGCTGGATCAGCGGTGCCCGCACTCGGGTCGGTATTCGCGGTCGGTGGGGACGAGAACTGTCTCCAATACTCAACAACCGTTTTGTTGAAACGAAGTCCGCACATGTTGTTGACCGCTCGATGGAGCTCTTAGCAGCGGTGGGCGTGCAAGGAGCTTATTTGGAGTCGCGCCGGACAGACTTGCCACTATGCGAGCAGGCAGTAAACACCATGGCGGCGTGGATTTCAAAAGCCGGTTTGGTGGAGCCATTTGCCGTTATCAATCCTGGAGGAAGCTGGGCTTCCAAAAGGTGGGAGATGGAGAGGTATGGGACGGTTGCAAGTTATTTGAAACAGCATTACCAAATTCCAAGTGTAATTGTTTGGGCCAATGACGAGGAGCTTGAAATGGCGAACTCGATTCATTCGGTTGACTCGGAAGCCACTGTTATTGCCCCGGCGACAAGTTTAACGGAATTGGCAGCCTTGACGAATCGGTCAGCGTTTTTTGTCGGTGGTGATACCGGACCGTTGCATCTTGCGGTATCCTCGGGCACACCTTGCGTGGGATTGTATGGAACCACACGTCCTGAAGAATCAGGAGCGTATGGTTCGGAGCATTTGTCAATTCAAAAGTGGTATCAAGCGGGGAGTTGCCGAGAAAGAAGATCGGCAGAGAATGATGCGATGCGTGACATCCATCCTCGCGATGTGTTTCAAGCCTGTGACGAAATGATTGAGAAACTCGGCTTAAAATGCCGTTCGGTAGCTTAATATTTTCACTTTCCCGGCTCGACGGATACTTCCAAGATAATGGGCAGATGATCCGAACCAGTCGCATCGCCAACAAAGCGATCGTGTACATGGATATGAGGAGACACAAACGCGTGGTCGATGGGAATGCGGAGGATCTCCCATTGGGTTGGCCACGTCGCTTGATTCCCGAAGCCGCGGCGGCTGTCTCGGAGCCCCGTTTCCGCCTGAAAGTCTTTTAAAAACGGTGACCATGGCGTGCAATTGAAATCGCCAATGACAACGGTTGGGATGTCCTGATGGCCAAGGAATTCTGCGACGGTTGTGAATTGTTGATTTCTAAAAGCCAGCCGCGTTTTTGTGGTTGGAGAGTAGGCATGCATGGTAGCGAGGCGAATCGATTGTTCGCCGAATGACACGCTTGCGGTCAGAAATGGATTATCGATATTTATCGTGGGTAGGGTCAGTCTTTGGACGTCGGAAAGGGGATATTTGCTGAAGATGGCAACCCCGAAGCCGTGCTGTCGCGGTTCACAAACGGCATAGGGATAGATTTCCCTTAACGCTTGTAGTTCGGCATCCCATTTTTTTGAATATTCTAAAATCGTCACGATGTCCGGATTATGTTCAACGATTTGGTCAATGGTTGATTGGTAATTGCGGTTTGTCACCAGCACATTGAACGACATTATTTTAAGCGTCCGCGATGCCGCTGGTGGTTGTGCTGCGGGATAGTGCATCGACAGCGTTCCGGAGGTGGCAACTAATGCTAGAAAAGTCAGCAGGCTCGCAAGTTTATATCGCTTCACTACCAGCGACATGATCGCTGTTGCAGCGAGTGCCAACATGATTTGGAATCGGAAATGGCACGCGAGTTCGGCCAGAAAGAAAAATCTTCCGGTGAACGTGAACAAAAATATTCCCGCTGCCAATAAGCCGCAAACGAGAGTGCATTTTGAAATGAGGAATTTCGATAAAGAAATTATTCCCAACCGTCTGGCTTTAGCAACTTGTTCGTTCATTGAAGCAATTCACTAAGGCGCCGTTACAGATTCGGATGGTCTCTTGGTTGGCGTGTGGGGCTTGGCGGGACTCATTGCCGAGGGTTGGTACAAATAGGGATTCAATGTTGGATCATTGTACATTTTAAATTGTCGATAAGTCCGGTGTCGTTTTTTGCCTGAGAGAATATCATCGAGTAATTGCCCGAGGGACCGCGACAAATCATCTTGTTGCAAGCGACAGACCGCAATTTTTTTCCTGACGGACTCAAAATGTTCTTCCGAGACATCGTCACGTTCCAGTTGTTCGTGAAGGTGATAGAGTCTTAACGCGAGAATCGATAAGCGATCAATGGTGCAACCGGGCGTCTCGGTGTTCATGGGTGCGGTAGGATCGATTACCGTTTCCATTGAATCGACAATTGAGGCAATTTGGTCATCAATTTTCTCAATCCAGTCGTTTCGTTGCTGGTTGTATCCGTCGATCGAGCGTTTGACGCGGGCGATTTCAGCATCGGTGACATCTCTTGAACGAGCGATGTCTTCTTCATGCCATAAGAGATAATTAAAGCTATGTTGCTCGCAGACGAGTTTAAGGAATCCTTCGTACTTATTGTCAACTGGATATTCGTGCCAACGGTCGACTGTCAATGTTTGAAGTTTGGTGATTTCTTTAATGTCGATCATGGTTCCATCCATTATTTGCGGTCGAATCATCTATTAGGCCTCTTACGATCGCGGCCCTAGATTTGATGACTCTCTTAGACGTTGAATTCTACGAACTCTCAAGAAAATCAACCATGCCGATTTAGTTCGCGTCGCTTCTCTTGGGTACGCCCAATTCGGTAGCCAGTTTCAAATGTTTAATGAAAATAATTGGGATTCCGGGGTCGCTTAGCCCAGAATGAGCGTTGGATTGATGATCCGACTTGCGTATGATAAGAACTAAGGCGTCCAAAAATACAGGGCTCGTATCCTTGGTACGCTAGCAATCGAAAGGTGGACTGGAATGCGTGTTGGCGAATCTAATCACTCGATCACAGCAGTTTCGCCCAAAATCTGTTTAGTTGTCCTATTCGCCTGTCTCGGTTTTGGAGAGGAATCGTTCGCTGTTGGATTTCTGAGGCAGGGTACCCAACGCTTGGAGCGAGATCCGGTAATTAACGGTATTCGGTTGCCCCAACAAGAATCGAAGCCACCCATTCGCTTGGTGTCGAAGGATCAAAGATCTCAGTTTGATGGTGAAAGGTCGTTCAGTTATCTCGCCGACATTTGTAAAATCGGACCTCGCCCTAGCGCCTCCCAGGGCATGGAAAAGCAAAAGAAATATATTCAGGATCATTTCGAGTCCCAGTCGATCGGTGGTGTGTTCCGTCAGCAGGAATTTATCGCTAAGAGTCCTTATTCTGGAAAGAATGTAAAATTACACAATTTGCTGATTCGCTGGCATCCAGAGCGACAACGAAGAATTTTGATCTGTTGCCATCACGATACTCGACCCTTTGCTGACGCGGACAAGCGGAACCCTCGCGCAAAATTTATTGGGGCAAATGACGGCGGGAGCGGTGTCGCATTACTTTGCGAATTGGGGCAACACATCGAATCACTTGACGGAGTGTATGGAGTTGATTTTTTGTTTTTTGATGGTGAAGAGTTTGTCATTCAGCGGCCACGTGACAGGATGTTTTTGGGGTCGACGTTTTTTGCGCAGCAGTATTTGAAGGGAATTCCGAAATGGCGTTATGAGTGTGCTGTCCTGGTCGACATGGTCGCTGATAAAGATCTTCAAATACCTTTGGAGGGCAACAGTCTGCATTTCGCGCGAGGGCTGACTGAGGAAATATGGGACGTTGCTCGTGAAATTGGCGTGAAAGAGTTTGTGCCTAAAGAATTCAAATTCATTCGCGACGATCATTTACCTTTGAACGAAATCGCTAAAATTCCGACTTGTGACATTATCGATTTTAATTTCCCTAACCCTACTGTGGGGAATATATACTGGCACACTCGGGAGGATAAATTAGAGAATTGTTCTGCGGAGTCGCTGGGGAAAGTTGGATCCGTTGTTTTAGCGTGGCTTCGAAAGAAGCAGCAAGCCAAAGAGTAGGTTTACTTTGGTCAATAATTTTTGGTTTTCGTTGTCGGTCTCTTTGCTTGGGAAACACGTTATTGTGAATGACTTTGTGTCTGTAATTCACGCGTTTAAATTACTGGGAGCATTTGAGGGAATCAAGGGCGTCTCGTTAATGCTCGGCATTATCGCCATTGCTTCCGGAGTGTTCTTGTTCTTAAATCACCGGCGACACCTCACCGAGGTAATGTCGGTCGCTCAGAATAAACGAATTATATCGTTTGAGATTCGAAAATATCGACGGCGAACGGCCGTCAGTGCGATGATCACGTCAACGGGGTTCATGCTGTCAGCACTTAATTGGGTGAATGAACCCCGCGTGTTTACCGTTTTTATAATGATGATCCTTGGACTCCTGCTGGGAATTCTCGTGATCGCATTTTTCGATCTCTTTCTTGTCGGCTTGCAGCAAATTGCGACGCCCGATCCGGCATCACAAAAAGCCATGATCGAAGCGTTCTTGAAACAACGCGAGGAGTCGGCCGCTCAAGCGACCGTAGGGGATTCCCCGGAAGGCGATCGGTTATCTCAGTCAGATCAACCGGTGGCGGCGGAGACATCCAATTCGGAGCCCAAATTAGATGGCGAGGTAGCTGACGAAAACGATTAGTCCTCTACGTCTTCGTAATCTTCATCGTCCTCTTCGGATTCTTCGTACTCTTCTTCTTCCTCGTCCTCTTCGTAGTCGATGTCGTCGTACTCTTCGTCCTCGGAGGCTTCGTCGTCATCTTCGTACTCAGCCTCCTCGTGCTCGTCGTCGGAGTCCCCGGAATTCAAATCGTCAACGGCTTCGAATTCGACATCTTCCTCTTCTTCTGGAATTTCTTCCACAGGCTTCTTTTTCCGTTTTGGGGAAAACGAAACGTTGGCGGCCAAAATCGAAGTTTGTCCCGGTTCGATGCGTTCTAATTTCTTCGGTTTCAGTTCGACTTTCTTGTCCTGGGGTGGCTGCGTTTCATCGACCCAATCTTCATCGTTGACCGGATTCGGATCGCCGGCCTGGATATTGGTCCATTGTTCTTCGGTCATCATGACTTCGCGGGCTTTGGAGCCGTTGTAGGGGCCCACGTACCCATCTTCTGCCATGAAATCGATCAAGCGGGCAGCGCGTCCGTACCCAATCCCCATCGCCCGCTGAAGGAGCGAACAACTTCCTCGCTGTTCTTGAACCACAATCGAAATCGCCTGCTGATAGAGCTCGTCCCGATTTTCTAATTTTTTCGGGGTGTCGTCATCGCCTTCTTCGTCTTCTGATTTGACCTTGATATTGACCAATTCGTTAACGAAGTTTTGTTCTCCGGTGCTGACCCATTCGGTAATGGAGTTGATTTCTGGATCGCTTAGATAGGTCCCCTGGCCGCGAAGCAAATTACTAGTTCCCTTTCCAAGGAAGAGCATGTCTCCATTGCCCAGCAATTTGTCAGCGCCATTGTCGTCAAGAACGACGCGGCTGTCTGTTTTGGATGCGACTTGGAAGGCGATCCTCGCTGGCAAGTTCGACTTAATCAGCCCGGTAATCACATCCACGGTTGGCTTCTGCGTTGCCAAGATCAGGTGAATGCCGACGGCGCGACTTTTCTGGGCGATTCTGATAATGTGCTGCTCTACCTCTTTACCGGCCGTCATCATCAGGTCTGCCATCTCATCGGCGACGATGACGATAAACGGCATGTTGACAGGAATTGCATCTTTCTCTTCAGCTGATTCGGGCTGCATGCGTTCCATCAGCTCTTCTTCGCCAAGTTCGTTGTAGCTGGTTACATGGCGGACGCCAGCTTTGGCGAGCAGCCTATATCGCTCGTCCATCTTTTCGCATGCCCAAGCCAGAATTGCTTCGGCTTTCCGCATATCGGTCACGACTGGGTGCATCAGGTGTGGCAGTCTTCCGTATCCGCTCAATTCGACCATTTTTGGGTCGATCAACAGCATCCGAACTTCGTCGGGACGACGTGTCATCAGGATGGATGAGATGATCGCGTTAAGGCAAACGGACTTACCCGTACCTGTGCGGCCAGCGATCAACAAGTGTGGCAGTGCAGCAAGATCTGCCACCAAAGGTGCACCTACCGCGTCTGCTCCGAGGAACAGCGGAATCTTCATGGACTCGATTTCTTTTTCGCTTTGTTCGATGACTTGGCGAAGGCGAACCATTTGTCGATTTTCATTAGGAACTTCAACGCCGACGGAATTCTTGCCTGGGATCGGAGCCACGATCCTAACGCTAGGGACCCGCATCGCGATTGCTAAGTCGTCGGCCAGGGAGGTGATTTTGTTAAGCCTTAGCCCGGGAGCGAGTTCAATTTCGTACTGTGAAATAACCGGGCCGGTTTCGATTTCGACGACGCGTACATCGTACCCGAACTCCTTGCAGGTTTTCTCGAGGATTTCGGCTTTTTTAAGAGCGTCTCGTTTTTGACGCTCGAAAGGAACTGCACTGCTTCGCTCGAGCATCTCAAGTTGGGGGAGTTCGTAATCCGACAGCTCATCGGTGGAGGTCGCCTCGTTAATTTGGCTAATGACCAATTCCCGTTCAGTCGGTTCTTGTTGCGGTTTTTGCCGCGGCATCTTGAAATGCGGTTTGGGAACCAGCGGAGCGACCGCAGCCGGTTCTTCAAGATCCCGAACTGACTCGGAGGTCTCGAGAGATTCCTCGGCATCGGAAATCTCGCTAATTTTGATCGTGGCCGGTTCTTCCTCCTGCTCGGCTGCGACCTCGACTTCGCTGTCGTCGACTTCGCTGTCGTCGTCTTCGTACGCGACTTCATCCTCATCGACGCCGCTGTCATCGGCAATGTCGTGAGCTTCCTGGGATTCTTCCTCCGATTCAAATTCTCGCGTTCTGAATCTAATGGTACGCGGGGCATCATTTTCATCGAACTGCTCTAAATGCGGTTCTGCTATTTCTGAGCCACGTTGCGTTTTCGCGTTGGAACCATTGAACCAAGTCAGCAGGTTGTGCACGAGTCCGAATGGGAGCACCGCGGAAGCCGCCAGGATTGCGGGTGTGAAAACAAGGCGTCCTGCACGAAATACCATGTATTCGGTCCACATCATCATCCCGGTGACTAGGAACATTGACGTCATAATTAGGCTGCCGCCTAAACCGAGATAGCTGCCAAGGATACCCCTTCCCATGGCACCGAGATATCCGCCGGGACCAATCAGAGGGCTCATCATTCGATCCGGTAGTGAAATGCTTGCCAGCGTGGTGAGTGCGAGTAGGCTGAGTGTCCAACCGGTCGTTTTGATCCAAGGTGATTCAATGGCCTGCCGCTTGAAGAGCGCAAGTTCCATTGCGATTAGTCCCACTACTAAGAAGTACGCACCGATTCCAACGGTGTTGACCAGCATGTCTGCTGTCCAGGCGCCGATGGGACCGCAGGCGTTTTGAAATGACTCGTTTGCCGGGAAAAAGATTTGGTCGGGTTGGTAAATTTGATTGAGCAGAGACGAGGCGTTAAATGCGGGATCGGCTGGATCAAAAGTAGCCAGCGCAGCAACGAGGAAGACGATGGCTGCGAGTAAGCCAACGGCGAGAATATCGTTGCGTATCTTTCGTTCTTCAGACATCTGTCAAACCAATCGGGTTCCGGCAATCAAAGCGGTGCCAGTTTCCGCGGCCATCCATGCCAACCTGCGTTCCTTCGGTGGATACATTTAAAAACCAAACACAATGCTCCAATGTCATTATCGGATTGAAACTTGTTATAATTTGCTCAATCTAGAGATGGCGTTGCGGTTGGAAAAAAAGCGAACGGTTCTCTGATTCGTAATTTTGACTTAATTAATTTGTCTGTTTTAATCCCCACTTTTAGCCTGATCGTCTCAAAACGGATTCAGAGTTTACGGCACCGGGCAACTCGTTGAGACTTTTCAGGTGGCAATACGAAAATACGAGGTTTGACAAAGCTATGGAAAAGATTAATCGAAGAATCGCGCTCCAGCGGACTTTTCAGTCGACGGCAATGCTTGGACTGGGGGCTCTCTGGCAATCTTCCAATGCCAGGGTCGCCAGTGGGTTTACAGATTGTTTTGAGCCCAGCGTTGAGGATTCAACGGCTTGGTTTGATGTTTCGGGCTGGGAAGTTGAGGGAAGATGCTGGGCGGACACGGCGAAGCCGTTCGATCGATTTCCCAAGAAATCGGAAGCGATCTTACGGAAGGCGGTATGGAGTTTGAGCCGCCATTCGGCAGGCATGGTGGCGAGGTTTTCTACAGCTTCACCTGTGGTCAAAGTTCGGTATCAGTTGTCTTCTTCGAAACTAGCCCTGAATCACATGCCCGCAACTGGCGTTAGCGGAGTCGATTTATATGCCGAGGCGGATGATGGGGAAATGAGGTGGGTCAATGTTTCGCGGCCGACCCAGACGATGGTCGAGGCGACCCTCGCCAACGGGATCGATGCCTTGCCCGAAGCTGCACCTCGTCAGTTTGCACTCTATTTGCCGTTGTATAACGGCGTCGAGAAACTTGAAATCGGTATTCGCAAGGGTTCTGAGCTAAAGCCGATTGCGGCGCGAAAAAAACCGATAGTGTTTTATGGAACTTCGATCATGCATGGCGCCTGTGCGTCCCGGCCCGGGATGAGTATTTCAAGTATCTTAGGCCGCCGCATGAATTGCGCGGTTGTTAACCTTGGATTTTCCGGAAATGGAAAAATGGAGTTGCCGGTTGCGGATTTAATGGGTGAACTCGATCCGTCGGTAATCGCGATTGATTGTTTACCGAATATGAATAGTAAACTCGTCCACGAGCGGGCTGTCCCATTTGTTCAACGACTAAGAACATACCACCCGAAAAGTCCTATCTTGTTGGTGGAAGATCGAGCCATGACGAATTCTAAATTTTATCGAGGCGCGCGAGATTTTCACAAAGGGAATCGAGCGAGTTTGAAAGCCGCCTACGATATTCTGTTAGATGCTGGCGACAACAATATCCACTACCTTTCAGGTAAAGACCTACTGGGAAGCGACGGAGAGGGGGCTACCGATGGTTCGCATCCTAGTGATTTGGGTATGGTCCGCTATGCCGACGCTTACGAGCCTGTGCTGCGAAGCCTCTTGGCAGATAAGGGCAAATTGAAAACGCAGTGATTTACTTTCGCAAAAGATCTTCAAGCGCTTGGGCAACGGCGGTCTGATCCGAGAGCATCCAGATGGCCGATGTGATCGCCAACCCACCGGAAATCACTAGCAGGGGAATGCCAACCATGTTGGGGCCGACAGGCATTTTCTTAAGGGCTTTGTAGAGTTCTTTTTCGAGCGCTTCCCAACCCTCGTAGCTCTGATGATTTCCACCGGCGGTCAGTTGGACGTTTCGCAACCAGTCATTGGTTTCGATGTGCAAATGTACTTGCTTCTGAGGGAGAAAGAGACTGTCCCCGCTCCAGCGACTGCGGTCGTCGAGTTTCATGGCCACACTGGTGAGTAGTGGGCGGAGTTGCTCAAGGGTTACGTTGTAGATCACAATTCTCGACCTCATCAGCAAAACGACTAGCGAAATACAGAGGGCGTAAAAAACGATCAGCATGATCCAGACCCAGGCACCGAAGCGACTTGCTGCACCTTCCGGGAAAAATAATTCCATCGGTCCGATGATAACGAAACCGACCATCCCAATTGCTAAAGCAGCAGCGTCCCGCGATCCAGTCGTAACGAAGGGATAGCCCTTTAGATTTAGGACGCCCAGCAAAAACAGATAAACTGCCAAAGGGGCGACGGCGATGCAAAAGTGTAAAGGATCCATGAGTCTGGTTTTCTTTCCGGAAGCTCCCGAATCGAGGGAGATCTGGTGGTCGGATTTAGATCTCAAGTCTAAATCTTACGGTGCATGAGGTCAACGAAGGAGTTGGTTGGAACGGCAAGGATTGAAATGATTATCAGCCGTGCAAGACGCAATGGAAACGTCCGAAAATTGGGCGAGAATTGAAATGGGCAAGAATAAAGCGAGAAATAACACTAGGCCATTTTCTTGCCAGCTAGGATCCCTAGAAATACGAACGTCAATCCAAGCAGCACGTTGACAAAAACGTTTCCAAATGCGATTAATAAATTACCTTCATTGACATGCCCAATGGTCTCGGCGCCGAAGGTCGAGAATGTCGTCAAGGCCCCGAGAAAACCAATTCCAAACCCAAGGCGAATCGGTTCACTTCTTTCCGAATGCCCACTGCCCATGATCAGTCCGATCAAAAAGCAGCCGACGAGGTTCGCGATCAGTGTCCCAAAGGGAAGCGACTCTGGGAGGAATCGTTTTGAGAGTTCCGCAATGCCGAAGCGGGAAATTGCCCCCAATGCGCCACCGATTCCAATCATCAGGATTTGGATTTCCGTACGCATGAGGATCGTCTCTTTATGAATCAACCAAAGTTTCAGTTTTGGGTGGGATGAGGCATCCGAGTTAGAGGGTCAAATTCAGTGTCGTCATTCTATCGCCACAGATCGCGAAATGCCGCTGAATCTAACCCTCTGCGGATTTTTCCGCGATAAAAATTTGACCGTTCTCTTCGGTTTTTGGCCAAGACGCGTGGAAACAAATAACCTAGTTCGTTGCCGATTGAACCTGCCCTAGGGGATGGTGTTTATCTTAGGCGTCTTTACTTAGCCGGCTTTTTCTTGGGTTTATAAATCTCGGTCGCCGTTCCATAGAAAACCTCAGCGGCATTCATCATGGTTTCACCGAGCGTTGGATGGGCGTGGACGGTTTCGGCGATATCTCTGACAACGCAACCCATCTCGATTGCCAAGGCTGCCTCGGCGATTAGCTCACCGGCATTGGGGCCCACAATTCCACAACCAAGAATTCTCTCGGTTTCGGGGTCGACTACCCATTTCGTCATCCCTTCCGTGCGGCCGAGTGCCTGAGCGCGACCGCTGGCCGCCCAAGGGTAGGCAACCACTTGATGTGAGACTCCATCTCGTTTGGCTTCTTCTACCGTCAATCCGGCCCAGGCGATTTCGGGGTCGGTGAACACTACTGCCGGGATCGCGCGTTTGTCGAACGTCGTTGCGTGTCCGAGAATGACTTCGACCGCGTGTCGCCCCTCGTGGTTGGCTTTGTGGGCCAACATGGGTTCGCCGGCGGCGTCGCCGATAACGTAGATGTTTTCCATGCCGGTCTGCAGATTATCATCGTGAACAATGAAGCCTCGCTGATCCGTTTGAATGCTGGGCAAGTTTTCGAGTCCGAGATTGCGTGTGCTTGGAGATCTGCCAACAGAAATGAGTACACGATCGTATTTCTCAGAACCAAATTTTGATGGACCTTCGAACGTGACCTCAACTTTATCATCCCCAGATTTTGAGACACTGCCGACTTTGGTGTTGAGAAAGATGCGATCATCAAATAACGATTTTAGCCTCTTAGCAAGTGGCCGAACTAGGTCGCGATCCGCGCCCATGAGTAATCCATCTTGTAGTTCAACGACACTCACTTTGGTGCCCATGTTGGCGTACACGGTTCCCATTTCAAGTCCGATATACCCGCCGCCGATGACGAGCATCGTCTCCGGGATATCTTTGAGGTCGAGTGCGCCGGTTGAATCCATCACACGGTCGGAGCCGATGTTGAACGCACCAGGAAAGGCGGGTGTGCTGCCAGTCGCGATAATGGCGTTTTCAAAGTGAATTTTCCCACCTTCTGGAATCGACGGGTCATCTCCCTCGAGGCTCAGCGTGTTGGCGGACTCAAATTTAGCAAAGGCTTTGACAATCGTGACGTTTCGTTTTTTTGCCAGGCCGCCGAGTCCTCCGGAGAGAGTATCGATGACCTTGTTTTTCCGTTCGCGTAATTTGTCAATTTCGATCGTGGGCGTCCCAAACGAGACACCCCAGTCGTGTTCCATTTCCTGAGTTTCTGAAACAACTCTGGCGACATGAAGGAGGGCTTTCGAGGGAATGCACCCACGCAAAAGACAAGTTCCCCCGAGTCGGCCCTCGGCTTCTACAAGAACCACTTGCAGGCCTTCGTCGGCCGCCAAAAATGCCGCGGCATATCCCCCGGGTCCACCACCGATAACAACGAGTTGCGTTTGCATTAAAAAGCTCCACCAAATGGAAACGAATTACGGGTCCCCGTCTCTTCCGAGGCAGGCAGGGTATCGACAAGCAGTTCTTACCACCGATGGTAAGCACCGCGCCTAAAAATGGCGCGGAACGAGCCGCGCCATTAGGTTCCAATTGTCTTAGATTAATTATCGAGACAAGAATTCGACCACGGTGTTGGCATCTACAGGAAGGCTAATATCGCTTCCCGATGGCATGCCCTGAACGTTTGCAGTCAGTGTGCCAGAATCGAAGGAAACCCATTCGCAACCTTCGCCTTCGACGCCTTGCTCGCGGATCGCCTGATACATCTTCAGAATGTTTTGGCGAGGTCGAATCGTGATGATGTCGCCCGGTCGTAGCAAGAACGACGGTCGATCGACTTTGGCTCCATTGACACGGAAATGGCCATGGGCGACGCCTTGGCGTGCCTGAGACCGAGTCTTGGAAAGTCCAATGCGTCGAATCACATTGTCGAGTCTTTGTTCGCAGAGGAGAAGCAGGTTTTCACCGGTGTTCCCTTTTTGCCGAGTCGCCTTGCCAAAGTACCGTCGCAATTGCCTCTCGCCGAGGCCGTAATAATGCTTGATCTTTTGCTTTTCCATCAACGCCATTCCATAGTTGGATGGGCGGCGGAAGCGAGTGTGCATACCGGGAGGCTGGTTGCCTCTTTTTTCCAGTGCCTTAGCGGCACCCGAGGTTTCGTAAATTAGCGATTGTAGGCGTCGGTTGACGCGCCCTTTCGGGCCGGTATAACGTGCCATCTTCAATGAGCTCCATTGCTTCAATTGGTGAACTTATCCGACTATTGCCTTGGCAAATAATCATCGGAACGCAGCCATCACTCCCCGCAACGCACGAGGCGAGACTCCGATTAGTTTCTGAAATATCGCGAATCATCTCCGCTTTGGCAAGGGCTAATCTCGGTTTTTACCGAGTCGATTACCAAAGACGGAATGCGATGTTATCCATCTTCCATCGTCATTGGGCGAAGATTTCTGAGGACAGATTGGCTAATTCTTGTGCAGTTGAGAACTTTTTGCAGTATCCCGAGGCTGTTGACTCCTGAAGTTTTCGGAAAACATCAGTTTCTAACGGTCTTTCGGCGATTTCACGGATGAACACGCCTTTGACACGGTCCCCGAAGAGGCGGCACATTTTGAGATAAATCTTGGGATCTTTTTCGCCAGAGTCGCCGACCAGAATAAAATCTCGGTCTGGCATATATTCCATCAGTCGCTTGATTTCGGTGGCTTTTCCTTTTCGTCGCAGTGTAATCCGCTTTAAAAGCTGATCGCGTAAGCGAAAGTTCCTGAGGTGCATCGTGCCATTGGGAAAGTGGTGAATCGAATGCATTTGCTGCAGCGATTGAAACAACTGCCAGGGACTTGAGGAGACGTAATGAAACCCCGCCCCATTGGATTCCCATTGACGATAAACGTCAGACATTCCGTCGACGCTTCGGAATTCTCGAAGAAAAGTATTGGCCAGTAATTCCCGTCGATCAATTACCATCGAATCTTTGATCGTGTCGTCGATGTCGGAAACGACGCTGATGCCGCGGGTGGGATAAAGCTTAGCGATACAATCAACGGAGTCGTTGGTTTGGCCTTCCGTCGAGACTACCAATTTAATTTGTGCGGTGCCCCCAAATTCTGTCGAAACTGAATCAACCTCATCCCGGTTGATTACGAACGAATCATCGAAGTGGCCGTTTCTACGGGTTCTCTTTTTGAGGCGATATTTTGTTCCATTGAACGTGACGACGATCGACTGTCGATGATCGCCTTCTGCCATAAAAGGTTTGATCCGTTCTTGAAACATTTCTCCCTGCATTTGGTCGGGAGTGGCTTGCATGACGCCACCGAGCATACGGATCATCATTCGTTGCCGCATGCTAAACACAGCGGGGCTTTGCGATATCACTCCTGAAACGTGGATTCGCCAATAGGCGCCGGTGGGATAACCAAACGCTGGATAAGCCATCAGCGCTGTAGTCGAGTTTTTGGAGCCACGTATCTTGATCATTGCCGAGTGTGGGTTCAAAACCGAGGGAAAAATGGGAGTTCGAAGTTACTCTTATGATTAGATAACGATTTTTATTCGTTGCAAGTCCATCTTATTTGGTGGAAACTTAAAAAAAATGCAAATGAAATATTTCCAAGCAGAAATTTGCACCATTAATGCAAGATTAACGGTTTGATTCGGTGCCGCAAGCCATTTGGGATCGAGGGGGATTTGCGGCAGTTATCTGGGGCTTTGACGTTATTTTTAACGTAAAAAAAGGCGACCCGCAGGCCGCCTTCGTGCTTTGTTACGTTTGGCGTCTCTAACTAACGCTTAAAAGTTAGTCCCACCACCACTGGCCATCTGCCAGATTTGAAAGATCAATTTGGCTCTTTGCTTTTTCAATCGAGCCATCTTCGTCGGCCTTAATTCGGTCTGAATTAAGGGCAATGCGGGGTTGGATGTTGATTCCACCTGCGATGGGGGACATGAAGTAATTCCCTTTCCACACGGCATTGGCAACGGGTGCAACCATCGTTGGTGAACTTAGTGTCTCCACTGCAAATTTTGACTCATCGCCAAAGACTCCCAAGTTCCAATTGGCCTGGCTGTAAAGATCCATTTTCTGAATGAAAGCGGCGACGACTGAGAGGTCGATCACGTTTCTTAACTCGCCCCAGAGAGCGTCTCTTTTTTCCATTTGTGAGTAGTTGCGAGTGAATGAATTGCAGAATGCCAAGCTGGCACGGTTCACGCCTCCGGTTCGCTTACGCTCGCCGCCGGCGGCAACGCTCTCGTCTTCGCCGACAAGCTTAACGCGGTTGCCAACCAATTCCATTGCTGTTCGATCAGCATTGACTGCAACGCAGTCGTACTCAGGCTGGAAGAACCAACGCTGCAGTGAACTCTTGGCGACTGTTGATGGCTTAGCTTTTTCGATGAAGCTTGTGATTTTTACACCGGCAGGTGGAGCTTTCAGGCCGATGCCCATGAGCTTCATTTGATAATCCGCTTCCACCATAACGCGGGCGAAATTTGTTTTCGTTGAAACGCCGTTGACTGTGATTTGCTGCATCCCAAGCGATTGCTTGTAAGCATTAACGACTTGATTTTCCATGCCGCGACGGAAGTTTCCACTTTTCGCGATCCGAGTGTAGGTGTCGCGGAATTTGGCAAGACCTTCTTGGGTCGGATCGATTGAGCATGAAATGATTGGCGTTTGGCTTCCGTTTGCGTCAAAGCAACGAAGTGCGACAATTAGATCCTGAAGTTGAAGTGTTGCTAATCCTGACTTCATTCCGACAACGCGGTTATCGGCATTAATGAAGTAACCTTCTGCTGGACCTGCGATCACAATATCTTTTGACTCTGGATAGAAGAACACGTGGCTGACTTTCGTCATGCCCGCGAGGTACTTCATATCTGGAGGAACTGTTTGTCCTGAGTTGACAAGTTTCTCAACTTCCTTCTCAAGCCGAGTCAGCGAGATCTTCCTCAACTTCGAAGACTTTTGAAGGTCCTTATTGATTGACGCCTTGGCCGCTTCGTAACGGGCACGGCTGAGCAAGGTTGCATCGCCTTTGGTCATTCGGTTCAACAGGACGCCGTTGGCATCGATTTCGATACCTCCAGTTCCAGTACCGCCACCACCAGCGTTGCCGCCTCCGTTGCCGCCTCCGTTACCGCCTCCGTTGGCACCCTGGGCCATCACAGATGATTGGAAGGCCAGCACCATACTGAATGCGGCGAATAGAATTGCGAAACTTCTCACGTAGCGACCAAGCATTTGGTTCTCCAATCAGTTGCCTGATTTTATCTGTGGAATCTAGCCGAATTAACTTTGCTAGATTGCCTAAAGCCTAATTTTTGTTCAGTCTAATATTAGTTGCGTAATGCGAATTTAGCAAGAAAATCGAACCTTTTGGCAAGCCTTCGTGCTCAAATCCAGTTAAGACGCGGGAAATAACGGTTTTTCCGAATGGTTGCTGGCATGTAGGACACGTTTCGCAGGGCATTCGAAAGTCGGAATTCGCTTTTGGACTTACCAAACGGGCTTACCAAACTCAAATTCGCTCGCACCGACGCTATCTTCTCTTCTGGCTAATTCGGCAACTCGACGCCCATTTCTTTCATAAGCATCTTCATATCCTCCCAAACGTGTCGTTTGGCAGAAGGCGTTCTAAGCAAATAAGCCGGATGATAGGTCACCAAGACACGACTTCCCCGATAGGAATGGAACTGTTTTCTCAGCTTTCCCAAGGATTGCGTGGTTTTTAGGAGTGTTCGTGCAGCCACCGATCCAAGACAACAGATGAATTCGGGCTGAATGATCTCGAGTTGGCGCTCGGCATAACCCCAACAATTAGAAAGTTCGTCCTGAGATGGATTTCGATTTCCCGGTGGGCGGCATTTGATTGTGTTCAAAATGAAAATATTTTCTCGTTGCAATTTGCAGGCTGTGAGGATTTTATCGAGTAGCCTACCGGCCTCACCGACGAACGGTTCCCCGATTCGATCTTCGTCAGCCCCAGGAGCCTCACCGACGAAGACGAGTCGAGCGGTTGGCGAACCGACGCCAAAGACAGTTTGAGTTCGCAATTTTGCCAAATCAACGCACTTCGTGCATTGCGAGATCTCATCTCGAAGAACATTCAGCGCGGCCTGACGTTGGTCCGTTGGCAATCCCTCAGATGCAAGAAAGTCAGGCGCAGCTGTCTGGGTCGGAGAATTAGAGCTCGGCGGGCTGTTGTAGGCTGGTCGGGGTGATTCCTTGATTTGGCTCGTCGGCAGCGCTGCGGATACCGTTGGAGGGTCTGTGTTTGCCGATTCGGGTTTTTCAGGATTATCGCCTGTAGCTGAATAATTCGGCAAAGGCGGGGGGTCGGTGTCGGAAGGCTTAGCGGAGTGAAGTTGGTCCAGATTAAAAGCCTGCTCACCGCTACATTTGGGTAAATGCGTCAAGCCTGCGGCCTGGAGGCTTGCGAGGTGTTGCCCCAGTAGTTTTGCCAATTGGGTCTCATTGAGGGGTGAACCGGCGGTTTCACCCTGTTTATTAGAAAGATTTCCAACTTCTGGCATTGATTGACCGTCTGATTCTGCTTTAACAATTGACAAACAGCCATTATTTGAAAGAATCACCGCTCAGATGAAAAGTGGCCTCCGGAGATTGAGGCTTATTTTTGTGATTTGTCGATTAAAACGCGATTCCACTGTTTGTGGTCGCAACTCGAAGTTTGCGATTCTTGAGTCTTCTTCCTTAAGGCAAACCCGAACGAATCTCCACTGTTCATTATTTTTCCGTGTACAGGCAGTTTAGCCTGAGCAACCCTGAGCAACCCATGGCACTTCCTCAAGTTTCAATTATTGGCCGCCCAAACGTCGGCAAGTCCAGCATCTTCAACTGGCTGGTAGGCCGCCGTTTAGCCATTGTCGACGACGTGGCAGGCGTGACCCGCGATCGCATGACGTTCTTGCTCCAGGAGGAAGGACGATATTTTGAAATCATGGATACCGGGGGAATTGGGGTTAATGATATTGACGATCTTGATAAAGAGATCGAGGCTCAAATCGAGATTGGAATTCAGGGCGCTGATCTTTTGATGTTTGTCGTTGATGTCCGAGACGGAAGGGTCGCGCTCGATGAAAAAGTGACCAGTCGTTTGCGCGGCTTAGACAAGCCCGTACTGATTGTTGCCAATAAGTGCGATGGCGATAATTGGGAGTTGGAGGCGAATGACTTTTTCTCTCTCGGTTTTGGAGTTCCGGTCTGCTGTAGCGCCAAAAATAATCGGCACAAGGGAGAATTGATCGCTGCAATCATGAAGCGGCTGCCGACTCAGGAAGAGGTCGATCAGCGAGAAACACGACGCCCTGAAATGAAGTTCGCGCTGGTCGGACGTCGCAATGTTGGCAAGAGTACGTTCGTCAATAGCCTCGTGCAATCCGAACGAATGATTGTCAGTGAAGTTGCCGGAACGACACGAGATAGTGTGGACGTTCGCTTTGAGTTGGACGGCAAAACGATGGTTGCGATCGATACACCCGGTCTAAGACGCGGGAAAAGTGTTCGAACCGACATCGATTGGTACGGCACCCATCGCGCACACCGGACGATTCGTCATGCAGACGTCATTCTGATGATGTTTGACTGCAGTCAACGGATCAGCAAAGTAGATCGCCAGTTATGTAGTTACATCGAGGCAGCGTACAAGCCGGTGGTATTTGTTGTCAATAAATGGGATTTGATGGCTGACCATATGGCGACGGAGCGCTGGGCCGACTACATCCATGACAATTTTTCGACTCTCTGGAATGCTCCGATCGCATTTGTGACTGGAAAGACAGGCCAGAACTGTAAACGATTATTGAATCACGCTCAGATGTTATTCAAACAGTCCCGAACGAGGGTTGGCACGCCAAAACTAAACCGAATTATTAAAGAGGCGCTTGTTAAGCACCCGCCTCCGATGGGTTCCAACAAGAAACAGCCCAAAATTTACTACGCGGCACAAATCGGGATCGAACCCCCGACGATTATGTTGAAATGCAACAATCCCGATTCATTTTCGAAAACGTATGTACGTTATCTATTAGGGGTCCTTCGCGATTCGCTCGAATTTGGGGAAGTTCCGATTCGTATGGTCTTAGAAAAAAGATCTTCAGCCGATCCGAATGTGTCAATTGGAGAATCGGTCCGGTAGAGCCGATTCCAATTCGATGATGTTTTGACCTCTGGCCGGACTTAACATATCGCCGGAACTCGATAGACTGTTCTTTTTAAAAGCGGCTTTCATTCAACCATTACAGGCGGGAGATGATATGGGAACTCCAAGAGTTGGTATTTTGATGGGTAGCGATAGCGATTGGCCGAAAATTAAGAAGGTCGCCGTTGCCCTCGATGAATTTGGTGTCGAATTTGAAGTCAATGTGATGAGTGCACATCGCACACCGCACGCGGTTGCTGAATATGCAACGAGCGCCGAAGAGCGTGGCATTGGTGTCATTATCGCAGCGGCAGGTGGTGCGGCTCATCTCGCCGGGGTCGTTGCGGCACACACGGTGTTGCCCGTGATCGGAATTCCTGTTCCCACCGCAGATCTTGGGGGAATGGATTCACTGTTGGCTACAGTTCAAATGCCGGGAGATGTTCCTGTGGCATCGATGGCGGTTGGGATGGGCGGTCCCCGAAATGCCGGCTTGTTTGCAGTTCAAATTCTCTCGACGGGCGACGCTGAATTGCGAGCTGCTTTCCACAAGTTCAAGCAGGAACTCGTCGGGAAAATTGAAACAAAGAACGCCAACTTCAAGGCCTCATTAGGCGAGACCAACGGGTAAACCTGTCGTTGACGGTTTGCCTTAGAAATTTGCTGGCAATGCGGCTCGCATTCGCAATAGGACGAATTGAAAAATGACTGAGACGACCAAAGTGGAAACGATGATCTGGCAGGGAGGCATCGAAGGTTGCCTTGACCTGATCGATCAGACGATGCTCCCAACCGAGATATTGCGGATCGAGTGTGAGGATGTGGAAACGGTCTGGGAGGCAATCAAAATGCTTCGCGTTCGTGGCGCACCGGCAATCGGAATCGCGGCCGCCTACGGAGTCGTCCTCGGGCTTCAATCGGCGCAGGAGGATGAAGACGCCTTCTTTGCACGATTGAACGAGATTGTTGAATATCTCGCGACCAGTCGTCCAACCGCTGTCAATCTGTTTTGGGCACTCGAAAGAATGCGCCGTTTGGCCGAGACGAAGCGCGCCAATTTCGAAGGAGCTGAGCATCTTCGTGAGGCTTTGTTGGCTGAAGCAAAATCCATTCATGAAGAGGACCGTCGGATGTGCCACGCGATTGGCGGGCACGGGGCAGACTTGCTGAGCGAGGTCGAGGGAGTTTTGACTCATTGTAATGCTGGCGGGTTGGCGACCGCCGAATACGGTACCGCGCTCTCGGTGTTTTTTACGGCACAAGATCGTGGGCATTCGCTGCATGTCTATGTCGATGAAACTCGGCCGTTGCTTCAAGGGGCGAGATTGACCGCCTGGGAATTGATGCAGCGGGGGATTAGGGCAACGCTCATTTGTGATTCGATGGCAGCACAAGTCATGCGTGAGGGACGGGTTCAAGCGGTGGTTACTGGAGCCGACCGAATTGCTGCCAATGGAGATTCTGCAAACAAAATTGGTACCTATTCTTTGGCGGTTTTAGCGAGGGTTCACGGGATCCCTTTCTATATCGCTGCCCCCAGTAGCACCTTTGATCTCGCAATTGAATCGGGCGATCAAATTCCAATCGAGGAACGTTGTTCGAAAGAAATTACACATGGGTTTGGTCGCCAAACGGCACCCGATGGCGTAGAGGTCTACAATCCGGCTTTTGATGTAACACCTGCAGATTACATTCAAGCCATTATTACAGAGAAGGGTGTGATTAATCCGGTCAACCGTGAAACCATTGAGAGAGTTTTGGGAGTCGTTTAGCGTTGGAGATCCAGTGCTGAATTTTGAGATTTAGGTTTGGTTGCTTGAGTCGCAATGAAGACGTTGATCATCGAACTGAGTTTGTCGTTGTCTCCCCAGCCGTCTTCAAAGAAGCCGGTCATTTCAAATCCAGCCTTGAGTTGTAGTCCGATCAGGTGCTCAAGGCTGTGGCCGAATTCAACGGGTCGGTCAGGGCCAAGTAATTTTTTTCTAGTCTCCTCGGGTAAGTCAAAATCACAATACGGTATTTTGTGACGGACTTCGAATTTTCCTCGGTCTAACTTTGCTGCATCGAAAATGTAGTAAACCGGATTGATAAATCCGACGATCAGAGATCCGCCGGGTTTAAGCACGCGAAACGATTCGGTCCATATCTTTTCAACGCTCGGGCAAAAACATGTGGCACAGGGGCTGATGATCAAATCAAATTGTTCATTTTCAAAACAGCTGAGGTCGCGCATATCGCCTTGAGCGGTAGTCAAGGTGAGGTTTTCGCGTTCGGCGATCTCGAGGTCGCGTTGCAATTGGATTTCACTCAAGTCAAAAACGGTTACCTTGGCGCCCGCGGCAGCAAGGATGGGCCCTTGCTGTCCGCCTCCGCCTGCAAGACAGAGGACAGATTGTCCTTTAATCGATGAGAGCCACTGTTCTGGAACCGAACGTGTGGGTGTCACTCGGATCTTAAACTCTGAATTACGTGCCAATTCGATTTGTTCGGAGGTCATTCCGCGATAGTATTTGTCTCCCGCGGCAGCCATTTTGTTCCAGGCCGTTTGATTGAATTTTACAGCGTCGATGGGACCGCCCCGCTTAAGTAGTTTGTTGATCAACGGATCGCCCCGCTGGTTGATTGACGCAAGACATCTCGGGGCAATCAAGAAACCGGATTGTAAGATACTGGATGAATTGGCAATGCCGCCGGAGTGGTAGGGGAACCATTGCTTCTGTTTATATTGAACCGGTTAAGATACTAACAGTCAAATTGAGGAATTTGGCCAAAGTTGCCAAATCGGGGCATCCTCATGGTCGGTGCTGGAAAAGTTCGTATTAACCCACTAACCTTAAGGCACAGGCTTCCACGGATTACTGTGGGGCGTTTGGTTTGTCGTTGGTTGCGGTTTATATAAATACAAAAGGTACTGATATGGTTTCGCATGTTGCGTTGGTGGGCAGGCTTGGATTGTTTGCACTTGGGGTTTTCGTGGCCGCAGGTTTGAGTTGCTCTTTGAGTTTCGGTCAGTATTCTCCACCTTCGCCGCCGCCTGCCGATTTAAAGGCCGGGTATGATTCGATTAATATCGAAGAAGCTCAAGAGTGGTTGGGGATTCTCGCTGGCCCTAAGTTTGAAGGCAGAGGCACGGGGCAACCAGGATATGCGAAGGCGGCTCACTGGGTTGCGGGGAAACTCGCTGAATTTGGTCTTGAGCCGATCGGAAATAATGGAACTTATTTTCAGATGCTGCCCATGAAGCGGCGGATGCCAATGCTCGAAGAGTGTTTTATCTCCGGGCCGGAGGAACTGAAAATCGATGCCGTCGGAAATATGGGTTTTGAGAGATACTCCGATGCCCAGGAGCTGACCGGCCCCGCCGTGTTTATTAATTTCTCAGGCCCCAATACGGGGCTTCCTCAAGGAACGCAACTACGCGAGAAAATTGTGTTTTATTTCGCCGATGATGCGGCCTCGAAATCGGCTGCAATGCAAATCGCTCGCCAGCGTCCTTTGGGGGCAATTCGCGTGATCAAGGGTGAGCCCAAGTCGATTTCGCAATTGGTTCGTGAGGGAGTTCCCAATCGCGTGACCGGAATTTCAGGCACCATTAAGGTTGCAGCGGCGAAGTCATTAATACGTGGTCTTGGTGGCAAGCCCCGTTGGGTCAATCCGGCCGAAGAACCGGGCGTCGTTATTTACCAGCCCGAAGCGGCTGAGGACGGGACTCCTCAAGAAATTACGATCCGAATGAGATATCGTGAGGAACAGGCAGCGGTGCCCAATGTGGTCGCGTGGCTGGAAGGATCGGATCCCGATTTAAAGAATGAGTACGTGGTCCTTGGCTCACACCTTGACCATTTGGGGATTCGTGGTGGGCAGGTTTACCCCGGAGCAGACGATAATGGTTCCGGCTCGACGGCGGTTCTAAGTATCGCCAAGGCGTTTGCGATGAATCCAACACGCCCAAAACGGAGCGTGCTGTTTATTTGGTTTGCGGCGGAAGAAATCGGTTTGGTAGGGTCTAGGCACTATTGTGACAATCCAACGAAACCGCTGGAAGACATGATCTGCATGTTCAACATCGACATGGTTGGCAGGAATGAAGAAACCAAAGATGAAACCTCGGAAGAAAACGAGGGGAGTATTCATCTTGTCGGTAGCCAAAAGGGCGAGACGGACATTCACGACATCGTCTTAAAGGCAAATGAGTCCGTTGGCTTTCGATTTGAATTGGACGAAGAAGATGTGTGGAACCGAAGTGATCAGATCAACTTTTTTCAAAAAGGCGTTCCGGTTTCATTTTTGTTTGGGGGATTCCACCCAGATTATCACCGTCCATCGGACAAGGTAGGCGATATCAATTTCAAGAAATTGGTTTCGGCGGCGAAGCTGTATTACCTCGCGGTCAATCTCGCGAGTGAGCACGGCCCTTTTGAGATGAAACCCCAGTCCAAAAAATAGATCTTTGGGGGCCTTTTTCTAAAGGCCTGTTTTCAATGGGTTTTTGTTGAGCGAAGGTCACACAACGCAACTTATTTGATGGCGTCGTAGACCTTGGCTCGGAGTGACTCACCCAAATTGCGGTTCCCGTAGGGCATTATTTGCGTCATGAAAATGATCGTGAGATTCTGTGCTGGGTTAACCCAAAACCGCGTTCCGGCTGCTCCCCCCCAACCGTAATCACCCTCGGGGAAGATCTGAAATCCTAATCCGAATTTAAATTGTTTTTGATTGGGAATGGATTCAAGTTGGTTTGAAAAAGCCTGCTCGATTGTTTTGGGTTTGACGATGTCAACGCCGTTGTGATTTCCACGGTTCAAGAGCATTTCGCAAAAAATGGCATAGTCGCCTAACGTCGAGCAGAGTCCGCCTCCTCCTGAAAAAAATGTATTGTTGGTGTCATAGTAACGGGCGCTTTTAAATAGGTTGGCCGGTTTCAATCCATTGCCGCGATTGGGAGTATAAAGCAGAGAGAACCGATCTAATTTTGTTTTGGGTACCGAGAAAAATGTGTCATTCATTTTCAGCGGCTCGAAGATGTTTTTTCGAAGGTAGTCATCGAAGTTCATCTTTGAAACAACTTCGATGACTCGCCCGAGCACATCAGTTGATACGCTGTAGTGAAAGGTTTCGCCAGGTTGGTGAAGCAAGGGGATTTTAGAGAGTTTTTTGACGGTGACTTCCAGACTCGAATCGGTGACTAAAATTCCCTGTTTTTGATACGCTTGGTCGACCGGTGTTTTTCCGAAAAAACCGTAAGTCAGTCCGGAAGTGTGACGCATTAAGTCACGGATTGTCATTGGACGATTGAGGGGGGAAATGCCGTCTTTAGATTCCTGATCACGGACGGCGAGGTCTTTGAATTCGGGAAGATAGTCGGTTACCGGAGCGTCGAGATCAAGAGTTCCTCGCTCAACAAGTTGCATGGCGGCAATGCTTGTGATGGGTTTGCTCATGGAGTAAATGCGGAAGATTGTCTCCCGCCGAATCTGCTTGCCACGGCGCTGGTTCTGGTAGCCCCATTGCCCATAAGCAATTTCTTTGCCGTCCTTAATCACCAGGGCAACGCATCCGATCATTTTTCCGGACTTCAATTGTCTTAAGAACGACTCGTCCACAAGGGCCAACTTCTCGAGATCGAAGCCAAGATCAGCTGCGTTGTCTGAAATGGTAAAGCTGTTCTCGTTTGAGATTAATGAAGTTTGAGCATGGAGCGTTATGCAACCGCACAAACTGATCAAAAGAACTTGGCTCAACTGCTGAAAAAAGCCACCGAGTTTTACGACTCTTGGGAAAAGGGCGTTGGTTGTGATTCCAGACACGCAGGGGGAGAGGTAGCTTGAGGGGGAGGGATGCATAGAGTTTGCAATGGGCTTAAAGGGTTGCTGCCGTTGGTTTGTAATTTCTTCCTCGACACGATAGCTGACTTAGAGCGGTTTTCCAAATTTCAACACAAAGAATTGAGTTGGAGTAATTCTTTTGTGGGGTATTAAAGCGTTCGTTCGTTAAATGTTTAACTCAGTAAGGTAATGGATGGCGCTGTCCAATATGGCGGCTTCCCAAATTGATATGTGATTAAGATTTTCAGCAAGCATCTTCATCTTGGGAGGCTTCGGTTCGGCCCAATCATTCTCCGCGAATTAGTAGTGGTCGTTTTTGTGTTTCTTGAGGACGTTGGCTCGCCTTAGGGTTGCTGTTGATTGCCGTAGTTTGTGGTTAGGGAAAAACGAATTCCATACACTTGTAGTTTTGAGAATGGGATGCTGGGGCGATAGAATTCAAAAGTGGGACGGGGGCAATTTAACCAGCTCGCTGTTGGAAAACGTTCAGATGGGCTACGATGAACAAAGTTCTGCCCTCTAATTAACTGAGAAATACGTCGATTGGAAGATTGCTCAGCAGCGAATGAGACTGTTGCCATTCCAACCATCGTGAAACAAGGAGAATTCGATTGTCTGACGCGGATATTGGTTTGATCGGTCTTGCTGTCATGGGAGAAAATCTTGTTCTCAACATGGCGAGCAATGGATACAACGTTGTAGTTTACAATCGGACGATTTCGAAAGTCGATGAATTTCTGGCCGGGCGAGCAGCCGGGAAAACGATCATAGGGTCTCATTCGTTAGAGGAAATGTGCTCTAAATTAGCGAGGCCCCGACGAATCATGATCATGGTCAAAGCGGGCGCCGCCGTTGATAAGGTGATCGATGGTCTTCTGCCGCATCTCGATGAGGGAGACATTCTCATCGATGGAGGAAATAGTGAATTTCCCGATAGCATTCGTCGGACCGAAGATTTGGGGGCCCAAGGAATACTCTTTATCGGAACGGGCGTTTCCGGTGGCGAGGAAGGGGCGTTGAAGGGGCCGAGCATCATGCCGGGCGGAAATCCCGCAGCGTGGCCGCATGTCAAACCAATTTTTCAATCGATTGCCGCCAAGACTGACGCCGGCGAGCCGTGCTGTGAGTGGGTTGGCCGCGGGGGCGCGGGGCATTTCGTTAAAATGGTTCACAACGGAATCGAATATGGCGATATGCAAATGATTTGCGAGACCTATCAGATGATGAAGGACGGTCTTGGAATGTCGAACCAACAGATGCACGACGTATTCTCCAAATGGAATGACGGCGTTTTAGATAGTTATTTGGTAGAAATCACACGGGATATTCTTGGGTACGTCGACGAAGATGGGACGGCGACGGTCGATGTGATTCTCGACAAAGCAGGGCAAAAAGGGACTGGGAAATGGACGGCAATTTCGGCACTCGATGTCGGTCAGCCGCTAACATTAATTGGTGAGGCTGTTTTCGCCCGTTGCCTGTCGGCGTTAAAAGAGGAGCGAGTAAGTGCTTCAAAAGTTCTCAAGGGGCCGGATTCGAAATTCGATGGAGATCCCGAGGCGTTGGTGGAGGATCTCGAGCAAGCGTTGTACGCTTCCAAAATTGTTTCTTACGCCCAGGGTTATCAGTTGATGCGGGCAATTTCTGATGAAAAGGAATGGGAACTAAATTACGGAGCGATTGCGTTGATGTGGCGCGGCGGATGTATAATTCGCTCCGCGTTTCTAGGCAATATCCGAGATGCTTTTGAGAGCGACCCTGGATTAACCAATTTGTTATTAGATCCATTCTTTGAATCGGCAGTTGAAAACGCACAATCGGCGTGGCGAAGAGTCGTCGCGACCGCTGCCACCCTTGGAATCCCGATGCCCGCAATTAGTGCGGCACTTGCATACTTCGATGGTTATCGGACCGAGCGATTGCCGGCGAATCTACTCCAGGCTCAGCGGGATTATTTTGGGGCTCATACCTATGAGCGCACCGATCGTCCCCGAGGAGAGTATTTTCATACCAACTGGACGGGGCGGGGCGGTACGACCGCATCGTCAACCTATAACGCTTGACCTACTGCCGAGGGAACTGCCGAGGGAACGGCCGAGGGAACGGTCGAGGGGGTGGGGAGGTTCGTGGCGGAGATGTGTGACGCCGGCCGAGATCTCTAATCTATTCGACTGAATTTTCTTGCGGGCGGCTAGTTGAACTAAAAATTCAGGCCACGCTTTCAAACTCCCGATTCGTGAATATTTTTTGACCATTTTTTTTGTGGACGTTATTGGATGCGAGAACAAACCCCCAAGATCGAACCATTGATATTTGTTATTTTTGGCGCGTCCGGTGATTTAGCAAAACGGAAACTGATTCCGGCAATTTTTGATTTGTACAAACGTAATTATTTGCCGGAAAATTTTGCCGTCCTCGGTGTGAGTCGAAGCAAGCTCGATGACAAATCATTTCGAGAGCAGGTTTTATTCGACAATGAATTTCTGGAGCTTCAATCCGAGAGTGAGACGTTAGTTGCGGAGTTTCGGGATCGACTTTTTTATCAACCAATTGATACCAGCGAGGTGGGGGATTATGCGTTGGTCAAAGATCGGCTGGGAACACTGGATGGGGAATTTCAGACGGCGGGGAATGTCATGTTTTACCTTTCGACTCCCCCGATTCTCTATGACAAAATCCCAAAGTTCCTCGCCCATTACGGATTGAATCGAAACGAAGGAAGCTATCGCCGGCTTGTTATTGAGAAACCTTTTGGAACGGATCTCGCTTCCGCAAAATTGCTCAACAAGTGTTTGAAACAGTATTTCGATGAAGAAGATATTTATCGAATCGATCATTATCTTGGAAAAGAAACGGTTCAAAACCTTTTGGTTACGCGGTTTGCGAACGGGGTATTTGAGCCGTTGTGGAATCGAAACTATATCCACCATGTCGAAATTACCAACGCGGAGCCGATTGGTGTCGGCTCACGAGGCGGATATTATGATAATTCCGGGGCTTTGCGAGACATGCTTCAAAACCACCTGATGCAAGTGGTGGCGCATGTTGCGATGGAGCCGCCGATTTCTCCGGATGCGGTTGCGATCCGAAACGAAAAAGCAAAACTGTTTCAATCACTACGTCCGATCGCTGAGTCGGACGTGGCGAAATACAGTATTCGCGGGCAATATACGGCATCTAAAATGCGGGGGGAACCGGTTAAGGGATACCGTGAAGAGTACGGCGTGCTCGAAGATTCTAAAACAGAGACCTTTGCAGCGCTGAAATTTTACATTGACAATTGGCGTTGGTCCGGCGTTCCGTTTTACGCTCGGACTGGTAAGCGATTACCTACCAAAGTAACCGAGGTCTGTATCACGTTTAATAAGCCCCCGCAGATGTTATTTCGAAGAGAGGAAGAGGTGCTCCATTCGGAGCACAATCAGTTGATTATTCGCATTCAGCCCGACGAGGGACTGTTGTTGAGTTTCGGAATGAAGGTGCCGGGCGATGGATTCAAAGTCAAAAACGTAGGGATGGATTTTCACTATTCCGACTTGGCGGATAATGACGTTCCCGAGGCCTACGAACGTTTGTTGCTCGATTGTATGCGGGGGGATGCCACGCTCTACGCCCATGGTGACAGTGTTGAGTACACCTGGGAATTTGTGGAGCCAATTATCAATGCTTGGAAAAATGACCCGTCGATTCCAATCTACGGATACCCGGCGGGGACGTGGGGGCCGGAGATTGCCGATGAGTTAATCGAAAGCGAGCATCAGTGGCGAAACCCATGTCGCCGTCTAACCGATGACACATCGTATTGTGAACTCTAGAAAACGGGCCTAGCTCAGCGCTCGGCTTATTGACTTAAAAACGAAAACAGGTCAATGAGTTCGGCGTCTTTTAATGGATTTAGGATTCCACCGGGCATCAGTGATTCTTTCGTTTGTCGCCGCTCGTCAACAGTCGTCAAATCAATTGTCACTAGCTCGTCTTTTGTTTGGAGCGAAAGTGTGCGTCGGTTTTCATTGACGATCACGCCGCTTAAAAATCGACCGTCATCCAAAACAATTACAGTCACTTGGTAGTTTTGCGCAACAGAGGCACTTGGGGCGATTGTGTTTTCTAAAAGGTAATTGATGTTTTTTCGATCCGATCCCGTCAGGTCGGGGCCAATCTTTCCCCCGCGGCCAAACATGGTATGGCACGAAGAACAATTCTTTTCATAAATTTTCAATCCACGCTCTCGGTTTCCGTCCGCAATTCGCGTGGGGGTTAATTTTTTTCTAAGTTGATTTATTTTTAACTCGTTCTCCGCGGACGTGGAACGGATCGCCCCCCAGTTTGATTCCAGCAGCGAAGTAAGATTCAGATCATCGAAGTTGCTGATTTGGCGCGCATGTGAGGCTGAGATTGCCGATTTTGAGATGCTTTGGTTTGCTACCGCGAGAAGTAATTCTTCAGCCCAAGGTTTTCGGGTGACAAGCGCATTGATTGCGGTCGATTTCCCTTCTGGGTCCATGTGAGGATATCGTTTGAGAATAACCTTCGCAGCGGTTGGTGTTTCGCATTTAACCATTGCTTTGACGACCACCGTCGTAAGGGCTTTGTTATTGAGTTGTGATCTGAAGAATATAAAAAGCTCGGGCGCGTCCGGGGAATTCGCTAAAGCTGTGATCGCTCGGCGGCGAGTTGCAATGTCATTTTCGCCATCCTTAGCAATGTTCTTTAATTCTTCGATTGTTCGGCCTGTTCCAAAAACAACATCCAGCTCTTCCAGCATGCGATTGATCTTTGCGTCGTTATGCGTGTATAAAATCGTTTTGGTGGCGGCCCATCCCTGAGGTGCAGATGCCTGGTTCCAGCCCTTCAAGGATTCTGTCATGCCAAGTAAAATCGTGCGAATTCTTTCGGGTTTCTCATCCCTCAGTTGGCTTGTTAACTGGTCGACGATCCGCGGTGCGGATTGGATGTTAAAAGTGAGTCGCCTTGCGATATTTTGTGTCAGAACAGGTAGTTTGGAATCAAATGCCAAGCGGACCGCTCGTTGCGGGAAAATGCTGGTGATGGGCTCGTATCCGAACCAGATCAGTTTAGCTTGAACCCGATCGTTTGCATCTTGCGATTTATCGGCAAGTTCTGCCGCGAGACGGTGACCAATTTCGGGTGCGAACCGGGGGATTGAGCCGGCGAGATAGAGGCGTACTAGCCCAGATTCGTCGGTGTGCGCGGTCTGTAAAATGCGTTCGATTCCTGGATCGGAAATTGAGATTCGACCGTCAGTCAGCAATCGAACCGCCCAAGCTCGCTGATGTTCGTTGGGGTCGGATAGTCGTTGGAGGAGCCATGCTTCTTGATTGGGAAAACACGAATAAAAAGCCCACATGATTCTAAGCTTGGTTTTCGTATTATCCGCCAAGTGAAACTCACGTTGGAATTTCTGCATCCATGGGTGATCTTTGAGGGCTGGCTCGTCGTGTGGGTATGTGGGCGGCGAAGATGAGGTGGAACCCTTGACTTCTTTTGCAACAAGTTCCTGCAAACGTCGTCGCGATTTTCTCACAACCCATTCGTTCGGGTGAGAAAGATTACTGATGAGTTGGTCAACACTGGCTTGCGCGATGTCAATGAGTTTGGAAGGTTCTGATTCGCCGTAGGTTATTTTGAATATTCTTCCGGAAGTTCGATGAATCCCGTCGTTCTCATGACACTCGCCAATGTCCGACCAATCAGCTAGGTAGACTTCGCCGGAGCGTCCGTAGATTAACTCGACGCCTCGAAACCAGGGGTCCGCAGACTGAAAATAATCTTTACCATGATGGGCTACATAAGAATTGCCAGCACGATGTATGGAGTCGGAATTTATTCGTCGTCCATGAAAATTCGCAGTAAACAGTTGGTTGTGAAAATCTTTTGGCCATTGATTTCCTTGGTAAATCATGAGCCCAGTGTGAGCGTGGCCCCCGCCAGCTCGGTCGGTTCCATCGGACATCTTTCCATTTCGTCCGATGGCCCAATGTTCCTCGCCTACGTTCCAGTGGAAGTGATCTGCGGTTTGTTCGATAAGTTGGTAAAGGTGCGGATTAAAATGAGCCCCGTACATGCGTTGATAACGCGCGTTTGGCACAATGTGAAATAAGTGTCCAATGACTGTGTTAATCATGAACATTTCACCATGCTCATCAAAGTCAAATCCCCATGGATTAGTACCCCCTTGAGCGACAATTTCAAACTTTCGGTCGGTAGGATGGAAACGCCATATCGCGCAATTCATTGGAGTGCGCTGGGAGGCGGTCGCCCCGGGGAAACCGACAAACGAAGTCGCCTGAATGCCATGTCTTCCGTAGAGCCAGCCATCGGGGCCCCAGCGGAGGCCGTTAACAATATTGTGCCGAATGATATCGCCTTCAAAGCCATCTAACAGGACGACCGGATCTCCGTCCGGAACATCATCCTGGTCAGCGTCCGGGATAAACAAAAGGTTGGGCGCTGCTGTCAGCCAAACCCCCCCAAAGCCGACTTCGATGCTGGTCAGTTTCTTTGCTTGATCCCAGAATACCGTTTTCTTATCGAACGTCCCGTCCGCGTTGGTATCTTCCAAGATGAGGATTCTGTCATTCAAATCCGTGTTGAAATTTTCCGCTCGATCTGAATACGTATTGCATTCGGCTACCCAGAGACGACCGCGGGCGTCGGTCGTCATGGCGATCGGTTGATTAACGTCTGGCTCCGACGCGAATAATGTCGCTTGGAAGCCTTCGGGAAGCGACAGCATTTTTAGTGCTTCTTCAGGTGGCGTTTGGGGAATCAGAAGCTCTTGAGTATTTGGAAGGTTTGTCGTGTTGGTTACGGCCTGCCCATAAACAGTTGCCCTGATTGGAAAAAGGCAGGCCAAAGTGAAGATGCCAATTCCGACAATGATCACAAAATGTCGCATGAAGGATTCCCAGATAGTTACGTAGTAGCCCAAGGCAAATCAATGTACCAAATACTGAGCGTGGCTGGTAAAAGCAGATTTGTGGTTGGTTTAAGGCTTGGGTTGGGACATAAAAAAAGGCAGTTGTGCGGGATCACAACTACCGTTTTCTATAATGGAAAATCCTGTGGCTACACGATTTGTTTCAACAGAAATGCTTCAAAAAAATCTAAGAATTCGGCATCATGCCGCTTTCTTTTGATCCGATTCATTTCTTTTGTTCGAGTTTTCAGGTTCACTAGTCTTCATGGGATCGAGCTCTTTTCTGAGGATTAACATGTCAGAAGGTGCTTGAATTCCCAATCGGACTCGGTCTCCCGAGACTCGGACGATCGTCAAAACAATCGAGTCGCCCAACATGATCTTTTCACTTTCCTTCCTGGAAAGAACGAGCATATCGAGTATCCTTGGTATTAAGTGTTAATATGATTGCAAAGTTTATTGCGATAGAATTTTTGGTGCCATCGCGAGCACCGTTCTTTTAAAACGCTCACCGGATGAGCCATAGAACAGAATCGAATTTTTGTCGGTTTCCCAAACGGCCGTAAGTTTGACGCTCCTCGGTCCATGCAGGCAAAAGAAAATGCCACATGGTCGGTTGCCTCTTGTGAGAATTCTCTCGGTGACCTGAAAAATACCTTCTTCGAAATCGTTTTGTTGGCACAAGGTGTGAGACACAAATTGTCGTAATTGTTGAATGTTCTTGATCTGTATTGGATCTTGTTGCATTCTCGGCACTTCTCCTCCCTAAATAATTTGAGCGGCGAAATTCACTTCGAATGGTGTAACCTGGTCACAAATCAGGCTGACAGTTGGAAGTATCGGCAAGAGAGGTGCTTTGCGGGATGTAAATATAGGTATTTTTCGTAGCTTATTTTGATAGGGTAGCTTTGAAAAAACAACCAATATAATCCGATCAAGCAAGCTTTGCCGGACGCTCGTTCCAGTCGGTACTAAGCTGCAAACTGGACGCGCGTCTTTTTCGGCCGCGAATTAATTTTGGCATGTTCGTTGTAAACGAACACCCGATATGAATTCCCAGAGAAAAAACATAAGCTGACTTAAGTCGTTATTCTATTCTTAAGTTGGTATTCTTAATTCGGTATTCGTCCGGTCGGCATGACGGAGGGGAGTTGCCTTCAATACGGCCATTCGAATTTAATATCGTGAGGACTGCGAGTGCATGAATTTCAGGAACGGTTGATTGAATTTTAGTATTGAAAGCGATATTTTTCGGGGACCGGTTGATCTCCTTCTGTATCTTGTGCGTCGGCACGAGGTTGAGGTTTCGAAAATCGCGCTGGCCGATGTCACTGAAAAATATCTCGAGTACATTGATGTCCTGAAAGAAATTTCGATTGATACTGTCGGTGATTTTCTCGAAGTTGCGAGTATTTTGATTGAACTCAAAGCACGCGCCATGCTTCCTCGAACCGAGACGGAGGAAGACGAAGAAACGGAAGTGGCTGATCCCCGTAAGGATCTCGTGCAGAGATTGTTATTGTTCAAACGGTTTAAAGATGCCAGTTCGTTGTTGGAGGATCAGGGTTCCGCGTGGCAAAAGCGATATGCGCGGATTGCAGACGATTTGCCAACGCAAAAAGTAGACATGGCTGACCAACCGATTCACGAGGTCGAGCTGTGGGATTTGGTTAGCGCCTTTGGGCGTGTACTCAGGGATAATCGCCCGATTCCGCAAGCGAATATTACCTACGACGAGACCCCAATTCATATATACATGAAACGGATTCACGCAAGAATCGTTTCCCATCGAAGAGTTTCGTTTACAGATCTCTTTGAGGCGGGAATGCACAAATCAGCGATGGTGGGCATTTTTCTAGCGGTTTTGGAATTGACTCGGCATCACAATGTTCTAGCCCAGCAATCCGACCTTCATAGCGAGATTCAAATTATCGCAAATGACGGGTTCAGTGAGCGGCTAGATGTCTCAAATATTGACGACTACAATCCGCACAGCAAGACGCTACCTACGGGCGACCCAGGTTCGATGGTCGATTGATCTTGCTGGTCAAACGAATTTGCATGGCGGCTGAATTGTCTGCCGTCAATCGTCTTCGCGTTTCATTTAAGGCAAGTGCTTTTATTTCGCGTTATCAAGCTCGAGAATTGTGACTGATTTAATAAGATCGATGTTTTTAAAACGATCTAAAATATAATCATTTCCTTGTTTCTTAAATTTCCCTTGAACATTATCTCTTGGAGAGTTTTCACCGTACTCGGTGTTAATTTTATTCAGAACGGATCGACCTTGTTTGACCTCCGCAAAAGGCACAAAAGGGCTTCCGCCGCCCGGTTGAGGTTGATCAAGAGATGAATTCATGCCGAGATTGCAAAACATTTGTACCGAGCGACTGTTGGGAGATCCAGTCTGCGCGAACGACAGAGTCCCCGGTATATTTTGGATTCCTTTGGGGGGATCATCCGGCATGGTCGTATCGCTCCACGCGGAATTGACTGCAGGGTCTCCGTGGATACCAAATTGAAACATGAATCCATCAACGGCTCGGAAAATTGCGATATCACTTTCGAAGTAACCGACTTGGATCATGTTATAAAACCGGTCTGCTGCGTGAGGAGCCCAGTCCCGATGAACGGTTATCGTAAAATCTCCTTTGGTAGTTTCGAATTTGGCATCAAAGGTTTTAGGAGCGGTCGCCTTGGCAAGTTCCGGTTGGAGTAGAGCTGGGTTGCGAGCGATGGGTTCTTTGGTTAACAAATCCGACTTTATGAGAGGGGTCGGTGGATGCCAACTGCGGAAGTTACAGCCCGACTGCAAGAGTGTAAGGCCGATGACGGTCGTCAAAATAAAAACAAGAACCCCGTGCTGTTTGGCAGGCATAAACATCATCCTTGAAATGCAGTGGATCCGAAGCAGCAGTTTGACTTCGGCGATAGAAGATTAGGGATTTTCAGATAAACTTCGTTCTGAAGTTAACACAAGCCGGATTTGTAACCAATGTCGAGTTTCGTGGAATATCGATGGTTCTGGGAACTGTTTCCCAGTAGGTCTAGGATTGGCGATCTGCCGGGAATCATGAAATGTGTACGAATTAATGGGCAGTGATCGTTTGGAAGGGAATCCTTGGCGGTTTCGCTCGTAAATTCATTGGCGGTTTAAATTAGCTGCCAATCAATGAAATTTGAGTTTTAACTCAGGCCTACTCCCGATTTGTGAGCTACAGTTTGATGTCAGGAATCGGCATACTACGTCTTACCAGCACATTGAACAGAATACTCCGATGGTTGGAAAACGACGGTTTTCTTCGATTACCGCGCGTTTTCATGTAAAGGTGATCCTTGGGGTGAGACCCCCAAGGGTCAGTTTTACGACAAAATTTTGTTTGATTAAATTATAAACGAAACAAGCCGCTCATTTGAGCGGCTTGTTTTTTGGTGCCGCACGAAACGCGGTCGCCTGTTTTAAAAATTCATCTGAGCTTACTTGTCTTCGGATTCTGATTTTCCCTTCTTAAAATCTCCCGCTGTGATAATCAGCAAGCGATCCGGTGCGATGACTTTTTTCATCGCGGCGTCAACTTGTTCTTTGGTTAGCGTGGAAATTTTATCATCGCTCGCATTTTGGAATTGCATCGTGCGTCCCGTTTTCATATTGGACAGCAACTCGCTGGCTAGTTGTCCATCACGTGCTCGTCCTCCCCGGCGGTTGATCAGAAAACTTTCCTTCGCTTTTTCTAGTTCATCTCCGGTGACGCCACTCGCAAGCATGCGATCGACCTCTTCTTTTACTGTTGCGACGACTTTTTCAGTATTCATGGGATTTGAAATGCAGAACATCATGTACATCCCGCGTTCGTCTTGATCGTCGGCTTGGAATCGAGTCATTGCCGTATAGGAGAGTCCGTCATTTTTGCGAACTCGATCGGCGATCCGTGAAGACAACGGTCCGCCACCCATGATGTAGTTACCGATCAGCATCGCTTCATAATCCGGGTGATTTTCATTGATGTCAGTCGAAACGCCGGCAATGTAAATTGCATTGGCTTTATCGGGTGTATCAAGGTTTACCCGTTCCGCTTTGATTTCCAGATTCGCTGGCTCCTCGATTCGCTTGAAGGGCATTTCGGTCTTCCAACCGTCAAATACTTTGTTTAGTTCGGCTAATGTCGCGGTAGGATCAAAATCACCGACAACAGCAACTTCTCCGAATTGACCATTGAGAAAGTTCTTTTGAAGGCTGCGCACATCATCAATGCTTACATCTTTCAGAGCTTGAACTTCTTCTTTCATCGTGGGGGTGTATCGGACATTGTCGGTAGGTTGCGGATCCATTCGCCGAGAGAACTCATTGATGGCAAGGCTCATTGGATCGGACATGCCCGATTCGATTCCGGTAACCATTTCGCTTTGAATGATTTCCATATCGCTTGGGTCCAATTTAGGTTCTCGGAGTGCTTGACGCATGATCGCGAGTGCCGGGATTAGGTTCTTTCGTTCGGCTTGCAGGCTGAAATTCAGCGTGCCCAGCGAGCCGCTGAAACCGAGGCTCGCTTTCAGGTTGTTCAAAGCATCCTGATACTCTTGAAATCCAAGTTCTTTCGTGCCTCGTGATAGTAGCTGTGGCAGTAAATCAGCGGCCGCCCGTTTCCCTTTGAGGCTGTTTTCATCGCCGTAGTGGATGGTTCCGCTGAGCGTCACGCGATCTCCGCGAGTCTCTTTGGGAAGTAGTGCAAATTTAAGTCCCGACTTGAGTACGCCGAAGGTCGTTCGTTTTTGGATGTTCATGGGGGAAGGGTTAAATGCTTCACCGGCGGACATTGCTTCGCGGCCTTTGTAGTCCGCTACCATTTTTTTAACGTTGTTCTCAGCATCGATCGCAATCCGTTCCGTTTCTTCGGACGGGAAGAAAAGGCCAACGGTTCGATTGGATTGGATCATATATTTCTTGGCAAATTCCTCGACGTCCGCCTGAGTGACCGCTTCGAGTCTGTCTCGGTGGAGGAAGTACAATCGCCAATCGCCATATGATTCCCATTCACTCAAGGCTGTCGCAAATCGTTCTGTGTTGGCAAACTGTTGTTCACGCCCTTTGGAAATAGCAACGACAGCTCTTTTTACGTCCTCATCTGAAACCCCGGCTGAGCCGATTGACTCGATTTGCTCAACGAGAATATCTTTTGCTTTGACGAGGTCTTTGTCGACTGGAACTTCTGCGTACGCGAGCATGAGCCCGGGGTCATATCCAATCCGGGCAAAAGCACCAGCGCTGGTTGCCAGTTTGGTTTCAACCAAGGCCTTGTAAAGAGGCCCCGAGGGTTGGTTGGAGAGAATGCGTGCGAGCACTTGTGCTGAGGCGTACTCAGTGCTGGACGCAGAGGGAATGTGATAGCCAAGGCCCACAAACTGAACATCTCCGGAGCGTCTTAGGATTACAGTACGTTCTCCATCCTGAGCTGGTTCCTCGGTGTAAGTCTTGGGTAGCTTCCGCTCCGGGCGCGGAATCGATCCGAAGTTTTTCTCAACTAAATCAAGTGCGAGGTCTTTGTCGAACTTACCTGCAATTACCAGGGTAATGTTGTCCGGTTGATAATACTTGCGATAAAAGACCCGCAAATTCGTCGCAGGTACTCGCATAATATCACTTCGGTTGCCGATGGTCGATTTTCCATAATTGTGCCATTGAAAGGCGGCCGTCATGATTCGCTGAATCAAAATGCTCTGTGGATTGTTTTCGCCGCGCTCAAACTCACTTCGCACAATGGTCATTTCTTTTGCAAGGTGCTCTGGTTTGATCCAGCTGTTGATTAAGCGATCGGATTCCATTTCAATGGCAAACTTCAAGTTATCATTGGCTACTTTTGGGTCGCCATCGGGCGCCGGAAGTGTCTCGAAGTAGTTCGTCCGGTCGATCGAAGTGGTGCCGTTCATATTCAAAACACCCCGGTTCTTTAGCAATTCGGGAATGTCCGGATGCTTGTCCGTTCCCCGAAACAGCATATGCTCCAGTAAGTGAGCCATACCGGATTCTCCATAACCCTCATGTCGCGAGCCAACGTTGACGGTCATGTTCATCGTGAATTGTGGTTTGGAGTTGTCGGGGAACAACAAGAGCTTGACGCCATTGTCGAGTCGATACTCTGTGATTCCCTCGACTTCGAACATTTCCTTAGGCTCTTGTGCTTCGGTCGTCTGACCGATCATTGCAACGGCAATCAATGCAAGGGCTGCTCGATAAGCGAACTGGCAATACCGAGGAAGACTAGAATGTTTACTCACGGGGGAATCCTTAACCAAAAGTATGATCGAATGAAGAAGATTGAACCTAAAAACGGCATTCAATTAAGTGCCAGAGTTGACGCTCAATGGTGCAAATGAACTTGATTGACTGGCAGATGTTTGCCATCGGCCAAACCGCGTTGCTCCGATTCTAGCATTTGTTGAAGACAATCGTAAGCGAGGGGGCTTGTTTGTCTTGCTTCGACGATTACTTTTTAAGCGAAGCCTGGCGAGAAAGTCCAGTAAACGAATACGCGTTTGCCGGTGTTAAATTTTAAACATATATCAAGCAGCCCTTTGAATTGCGGTGGAGTTCGAGATGCAATCAGAAGCCGATGCCCAAGTCCTTTCCGAAATCATCAGGGCACGCAAGACACTCAAAGTTCTTGGTGATGTTACTCGGCCTGTTTATTTCTCTAAAGAAACCGCTGAAATTTGCGATCGGAAAGTGATCGATTCGATCCAGACCGCCGGCTGGGCTCCATTTCATTACAATCGAGATCAGGACGGCATTGCGGAGCCCTGGCGAATACATGTCATTTGGCACGAAGATTGTCGATCCATTGCCAGCCGATTCCACGATTGGTTCCCCGATGTCAAAGCTTCTAACAAATTGCCGGCGATGTTGTCGGCGTGTGGTGCGTTGATTATTACTACGTGGATTCCGCAATTCCGCGGAGAAAGCCAACAGCTTGAAGGAGTGGACAATTCGATTGGCCTACCCAAGCAGGTCACGATTGATGACGAGCATCTGGCTGCTGCTGCTGCGATGGTTCAAAATTTATTACTCTTGTTGACCGCTCATACCATGGGAACCTACTGGTCCAGCGGCGGTCAATTTCGGACACCGGAAATGTTCGAGAAACTAGGTATCAAGCGGAACGAATCGTTTCTTAGTGGCGTGTTTGTCGAATATCCAGACACTCAAGATGAGCCAATGGAGCGTGTTGGCGGCAAGCAACGAAGTAACCGCAGCATTGAACATGCTTGGTTAAGAGAGGTTCAGTTGAAGGGAAATTGAGTCTGGTGAAATTTGAAGCTGCGATCTCGAACTATTTTTCCAGTCAGCTGGCCATTGGTTTCCAAAGTCAACCATGGGTTAATTGAGGGAGAAGGATTAGCGTCCTTCCAGTGAGCATCATTTAACGACATCGGCAGCGGAAACAAATTGACCTGATTTAACGGCTTCCGACTGCATTTGGCAAATTTGGATTCCATCTCTGGCAAGTGCCCCATTTAATATGTCGGATGGGCGATTTTCAGCAATCGCTCGTGTGACTTCCTCGATTTCTCTTTTAAACGCAAAGACCGGGTCCCCATCTCCGAGTTCGGGTCGATGAACTTTGCCGTCTTCGGTGAGAACCTTTAGCGGCATGCTTTCGGGCGTGTCGGCAAATGCTTGAAAGTCGAATTGTAGCGTGGCTCGTTCCAGGTGGATTTCAAAACCATGCGTAAAAGGTCGGCCTTGCTGGTTAATGACTCCACAAGTGCAAGTTACTGCGAGTTCTGAATCTTCAAAGCGGAAAATCGAATTGCAATAATCTACGACTTCCCCTCGAATTCGGCCGCAGCTGTAAACACCCGTCGGCATTCCAAATAGTAGACGTATGAAATGTGCATCGTGGACATGGAGGTCAAAGAGTGGCCCTCCGATTACGTTTGGGTCATAGAATTTGGTGAGCCATTGCGGATCCGAAATAACACGTTTAAAGGATCCGCCCAGTAATTTCCCATACTCTCCCGAGGCGATGACTTCCCTTGCGAATTGAAATTCGGTGAAATACGGTAGCACCTGGCCCACCATCAGTTGTCGGTCGTATTCTTTGCATGTCGCTACCGCCGTGTCACAATCCTGAAGGTTCAGGGCGAGTGGTTTTTCACAAAAAACATGCTTGCCTGCTTTCGCGGCTGCTTGAATCGCTTCGCAGTGCATTGCGGGCGGGAGGCAAATGTCGATACAGTCCAACTCGAGATCAGGGTCCGCGAGCATGGATTGGAGGTTTTCGTAGGTCTTGACGCCCGTGAGATCAATCTGGGCTCCTGGAGGTCCGAAATTACCCTGAATTCCAGTCCAGTCGCCGGCCCGTCGTTCCTCCTCCGGGGTGGCAATCGCAACAACTTCGACGCCAGAGAGTTCTTGGTAAGCGAGCCAGTGAATCCAGCCCATGAAACCTATTCCGGCAATTCCAACTTTCGTCATTTACTTTCCAATTCCAATGTCTAAAGTTCACTAAAACGGTCGTGTGATGGCGCTCTGCAGGGATGTTACGCCACTGCCAATCTTTGTTATAACAGTTTAAAGCTCGGTGAGTAGGTTTGTATTGAACCGGCTGCGAATCGCGGCGTAGGAATCTCAGCCGTTTCGTCATTGCGGAGCATGAAATTCTGAAAGGATATGAAATGCCGATTGAGATGCAACTTGCCAAAATTATCATCAGTGAAATTAACGAAAACCAGATTGTGTTCCTTCGGGAAGTCGATGGCTCTCGGGAATTCCCAATTTTAATTGGTATTTTTGAAGCAACGAGTATCGATCGTCGAGTAAAAAATATCTCTCGTCCCCGCCCGCTGACTCACGATCTAATCGTTGAAGTTGTCGATTCGTTGGGTGGGGAATTAGACAGCGTGGTGATTAATGAGTTGCGTGACGCGACGTACTTCGCGAATCTACGGATTAAGCGTGACGGAGAGATCATTGAAATTGACACGCGTCCCTCTGATGCGATTGCCATTGCCGTGACCTGCTCGCCTAGATTGCCGATTTATGTGGCTGAAAGCGTGCTCGATGAGGCGATTTCTACGGGTGATTGAGCCCGCCGTTTTGTTCCAGCGATTGGGCTGATTTGTTCGTGTCTCGCTGCACTGACGGAAGATGGATGCCGAGCATGTGAGAAAGTCTTTCCAGATTCTTGGAATAGCGCTTCGAAAATAAAAGATGAGCCTGTTGGGGGCCTTCTACTTTGACGCGGTTAACTAGAATCGCGTCGTAGATCTCAAGCCGATGGGAGTCGCTTGCGAGAAGGACTGTTTTGTTACCGAGAAGCAATCGCCGCTGGGTTAATTCCCATCCGGTTTCATGAGGACGCAGGTGCAATCGAGCCTTTGTGGGAAACGGTCCGAAAGGGCGATCCGGAAAAACGACCAGTTCCGCGATCTTGGGGGTTTGGTAGGACGGACGGAGTAGGCACCCAAGTTGGTCCCAAATGACATTTCTGATGTAATGGACCCTTCGGTTGATCCAGCGGAATACGATTAAGCCAACTACCAACATCAAAAAATTTAAGCCCAAGGCAACTGCCGGGCTCCAAAGGTAAACCGCCAAGAGAAAGACGCAAATTGATTTGTTGGTAATCTCCAGCAGTCCGTCGATAAACGGGAGTGGGATCAGCCACACCATGACCTCAAAAAAAAACTTGATCGTGTTGATAACCACAATATTGAAAGCTGCAAAAAGGCAAAACAGAACACTCGATGAGAAAGTAAATATCGAGGCGTGTGCCACTGTGATTTCGTCGATGCCCGATGGTTCTGCGGGGAAGACGGTCAAGACACGAATTAGAATAATTGTGATGATCGCTGCGTAAGTTTCAACTTGGTCAATCGCCTGCGCGAATGGCTTGCTGACTTTGGTGAATCTTGGAACAGACGTGAGTAAAGTCAAACACAGAAATGTCCAAAATAAGTAAGGGTTTTGAAGTACCGGATTATCACTGATAAACGAATTGGGCAACTCCCAATCGCCACCAAATTGAGACACTCCAGCTAAAATCGTAATTCCAAAAAACGGCGAAATAGCAATGGGAGCAAGTGGTCCGAGCCATGCGCTGGCTTGAGCCAGCGTCGTAATCTGACCAATTGCCTGAGTGTCCTCCGAGGGCAACGCAGTATCAAAATTGATCGAAGGCTCGTCAATCTGGAAGCTCAAGAGAGTGCTTGCAATCGTCAAGAACAAGATGAAACGGAGGGTTATGAAAGCGCTCACGGTTGTCCTTTGAGGGTGAACTGAATGCAGAAGGACTGAGAATGTAAGTCGGTTGCTACTATTAAGATTCGCTACTACTAAGATTCAATTCGGTTAACTGGATATCTCGACTGGATATCTCGACTGGATATCTCGA
>JAPKBL010000091.1 GCA_028823415.1 Mariniblastus sp. | reverse complement strand
CGGTTAGTCGATGGAGCGGTTAGTCGATGGAGCGTGGTGATTCGCTGCCGAGCTGAATCAATTGCGGGTTTTCCCCAGTGTTGGGAACGCTTGACGGGCATTGGTTGCAGCGCGTGCCACAACCTGACACAGAGGTCGCGAAAATAGTTTTCCAACCACGATAGAGTAGCGAGGCAACCGCTCCAGTAACGATGATTAATGCGATTGATGTTTGCCAGTCGATCATCCTGATTTCCTAAAAAATTCTGTCTGAAATCTGGAACGTAAGCAGGGCAGCGACGTACGCCAAAATCGTCATGTACGCAAACGTAAAGATTGGCCAACGATAAGAGTTTGTCTCGCGGCGGATGACCGCAAGTGTGGAGACACATTGCGCGCACAACGCGAAGAAAATCATGATCGAAAGGGCGACTGGAAGGGTGAAAAGAGGCCGGTCGGTACCTTCCCATGTCGCCGTTGCCAGTGATGATTTCAACGAGTCGGATTCCTCGTCGGTGTCAGCACCTAAGCCAAAAATGACACCCATTGTCGACACAATAACTTCGCGTGCGGGAAAAGATGCGATTGCAGCACTCCCGATCCGCCAGTCCCATCCAAGCGGTATTACGATTGGTTCAATCAGCTTGCCGGTGCGTCCTAAGTAGCTGTGTTCCAGTTGGTAGGCGTCGAGTCGATTTTGAGCTAACGAAACTTGTTCTTCCAAAGCGGCTACCTCGATTGAGGCGTCGGCGCCCTCGAGGCGGTCCAGTGTCGCTTGATTGGCGGCAATGGTCGTGAGGTCATTTTTTAATAGAGCCGGTAATAATGACTCATTGTTTTGTGGGAAATAGGCGGCGGCCCAAACCAATATGGTAACCACCACAATCATCGTGCCGGCGTCCCGTACAAATGCCCAGCCACCGTCGAACATGCGTTGCCAGACATTTCTGAGACTTGGCAATTTGTAGGTAGGGAGCTCGAGTACAAAAGACGAGGTTCCGGTCTTCAGGATAGTTTTTCTGAGGATCCAGGCGACCGCGATGGCTGTGATGATTCCGACCATGTACATTGCGAACATGGTTAGTCCCTGAAGGCCGATGAGACCCCCCAAGTAGCTTTTGCTTGGAACAAATGCTGCGATCAACAAAACGTATACCGGCAGTCGAGCACTGCAGCTCATTAACGGCGCGATGAGCATTGTGATCAAACGCTCGCGACGGTCTTTGATGACGCGTGTTGCCATGATGCCTGGGATTGCGCAAGCAAACGAAGAAAGCAGCGGGAATAACGTGATTCCACTGAGGCCAATGCGCGATAGATACTTATCTAAAAGAAATGCGGCTCGCGATAAATAGCCTGTATCCTCGAGAATGGCGAGGATGAAAAACAGAAGCAATATCTGGGGTAAGAAAATGAGTACACTTCCCACGCCGTTGATTAAGCCATCGATCAAGAGGGAGTTGAGCGTGCCTTCGGGAAGGATGCTGTTGACCGCCGTTGCAAGAGTTCCGTTGAAGCCATCGATGATGTTAGAGGCAGGTTCTGCGGCCCAGAAAACTAGTTGAAACAGAATGACCAGAGCCAAACTTGCAAAGAGGATTCCCCAAAAAGGATGTGTGAGCCAAGCGTCAAGGCGATCGGTCAGTGTCGTTTGGTGAATTTGGCTAGGGCGCTTTACGATTGAATCAATATGTTTTGTGATCCAGTCGTAGCGGGCGTGTGATTCGCTTTCTGCAATCGAATGGCCTTCTGATTGCATCTGTGCCTGCTCGTTTTTGAGTGTCTCAAGGACATTTTCGTCGACCTGAGATTTCAACTGCTCGGTCATAAAACCATCGGTGTCGAATAGCATTCGCGTGACGGCAAATCGTTTGAGCTGGCAATCGTCTGGGCAGGCGGCTTTGAGCCGTTCAATGCGTTGTTTTAATTCATCGCTAAAGGGATCGTGTTCGATGTCTGGAGACTTAGAAACAGCGCTCGCCATTGCAGATTTTAATGCGTCAAATCCGACCCGACGTTTCGCTTGAATACCAACGACGGGTACACCGAGAAGCTTTTGCAGCGACTCAAGCTTGATTTCGGTTCCGTTTCGTGTTGCGACGTCTGTCATGTTGACTGCGATGATCATCGGTTGATGAAGGTCGAGTATTTGACTGACTAAAAATAAGTTGCGCTCAAGATTGTTTGCGTCGACAACGCACAAAATTAAATCAGGCTTTTGTTCTGCCGGATCCTGTCCGAGCAGGACATTGACTGTCAGCATTTCGTCGGGTGATCGGGGCGCGAGACTGTAGGTACCCGGTAAGTCGGTCAGTTCAAAATAAGTAGGGCCAATTTTGACTAAGCCAGTGCGTTTTTCTACGGTAACGCCGGGGTAGTTGCCCGTCTGTTGTCTGATCCCGGTTAGCGCATTGAAAAGTGTTGATTTTCCCGTATTGGGATTACCTAGCACAGCAACGCGTGCAATGGTGAGATTGGAGGAATCGTCTTCGTTCGAGTTGTTGGACATCTTTATTTAACGCAACAACAAGTAATTCGATCTTATTGGATCGGAGTGACTAAAATCTCGAGCTGACTGCAGGTTCGAACGCAAAGACGGCTGCCGTTGAGGAGTTGTACAATCGAAGTGATTCCGCCCCGGTTCACTGAGACGGTCATCCCAGTGCGGAGCCCCATTTCAGCCAATCTCGCGACCTCGTGATTACTTCCCTTCACGCTCGAAACTTCTGCCATTTCTCCAGAACCGAGAGACTGAAGTTGTACAGCCTGCTTTTCGATGGGGTTGGCTTGGATGGCAATCGGCATTTCGGAATCCAGTGGTAATGAGAATCAGTCTCAATAGTATATGCGATCTATTGCAAGAGACAACAGTATTTTCGCAAAATAGGTGGCAACGAAGCGGGCGAAACCGGATGTTTTATTGAAATTAACGACTGATCAAGGTATTTGTACCCGATTCACTATAAAACGACGTCCAGTTGTGAAGAATTGCAGGCAGCAACCTCGATTTAAACGTTGGTGGATCAAAAAAAGTGGCCTAGTTCTTTTGGCGTCTTTTATTTGATCGGGCGGTCCGGTGGACTTTTTGAGGTGGGGAGTGGAAGCGTAATTCCAGAGTGACCCAGCCGCCAAAGTTCGAGGCTCATGCCGGCGAATGATCAGACGCTCTCTTCGACGCGTTGAATGTATTGTCGCAATCGCTCGTTTTCATCGGTCATTCCTTTTAGCGCGAGCATATTTTCGACGCGTTTTACCAGCTCAATTCGATTGACTGGTTTGGTTAGGAAATCGTTGGTCCCCGCATCAACCGCCCGTTCGATATCTCCGAGTTCATTGAGCGCAGTGACCATCAGGATCATGATTTTTTTGAGCTGGTGATCTGATTTGATGCGTTCACATACTTCAAAGCCACTCAGTTTGGGCATCATCACATCGAGAAGAATCAGATCTGGTTCAAACGCGACGGCCTTTTCCATCGTTTCCTGGCCGTCCTCTGCCATGGCCGTGACGCAGTCCAAGCCTGAAAGGTAGGCCTCGAGAAGTTCGCGATTGGCTTCGTTATCGTCGGCAATCAAAATTCGATGTGGTTGTTTTGAGGAATCCATATGATTTCAAAAGAGCTAGGTAACATGGGTTCAAATGTAACGGCAAGGCTGCACTGCCTGTCCGGCCCAAGGATGCTACGGCATTATAGACGCCGCGTTGACTGCTGGAAACGTGAGGTGGGATAACTGTTTTGATGGCGTTAGCTTGACTCATTTTCGTTAAAATTCACCAATAATTGCTTACCTCGCCAAATCGTATAGGCCATGCTTGAATCGATCGGGGCTTCGGCATTGCCCTCTGAAAACCAGCTTGCATGATTGGATTCTACGATAGCAGTCCCTTTTTGTCCGTTATTTGTGGCATCAGCAATCAGGAGGAGTTCACCAAAAAAGCTTGCCGCGATCACCGGTTGGTGTTCCTCGTAGGCTTCCGCTTCTAAGTTGCTGATGAGCCGCCGCCACTCATTGGGAAATGTTTGTTGGGCTCGATGCAGCGAGATTTGGTAGATTTCGTGGTGGATGGTTTGCCAGCCAGCAAAGGCGGCGTAAATTTCATCGAGTTCGAGATGCTGTAGGTCGGCCGCGAAGGCATGGGTCAGTGGGCCGCAGATACCAATGTTGCTGTGCGTTTGATCGCCCGAGCCATAGTGGTACTCAAACAAATAGCAGTGGACGGGATGCTCATAGCTAGGCCAATAGAGTTCTCGGCTCTCCATGAATTTAAGACGAGTGGGAGCCAGTCCCATTTGGGCGGGTTCGGCCAGCCAGATGGCCAGATGGCTTTCGGCAATCGCAATTTCGCCTTGAAATTCTAAAGAGATTTCATTTTTAAAACCAAGTTCCTCCGCGTAGGCGAGCACGCGCAGTCTCGCGACGGGTTGCTCTGCCAATTGAATCAAAACTTTTTTACCCGACTCATCATTCAACCGCGCCAGGGCTGCCGCGGCTTCCGTTTGAACTCTGCGATGTCGCAAGCCGAGCGCCTGGTTTAATTTGCCGATTGCCGGTTCGTGTTCCAGTTGAGCGAATGTATCGCACAGCGCCACAATGAGTGCGACGGAGTCGGAGACTAGTTGATTTATTTCAGGAACCCCAAGGCCCTCGGGAAATTTTCCGTCTTCGATTTTCCCCAGTTGCCCGACCAATAGTCCGAGGAGTTCAGTCAGCGCGTTGATGCGTTCAACGGCGGGATGATTCTCTACTTTTTGATGGCGGTAATAGTAATTAAAAAGGTCAAAAATGGCGGGCGCAATTTGAGAGTGGATCGTGCCGTGATTGAGAAGTTGAGAGAGCATCCAAGGGCTTGGTTCAAAATCAATTTGCATCAGCGGCGCGAAGGCAAGAACAATGCCGACCCGGTGTTCTGGTGGATCGTCACAAATCAGATCGGTCCAAATCTGAAGAGTTTCCTCAGAGCCTTCGACTGCCAGCCAGCGAAGTAAGTGGTTTCTTAGATCGCTGGAATTGGGCGCCACTCGATAGAGGGATTGCACACTCTGGAATCGAGAGGCGGTCCACGAATCATCGCTATCGCCGTCAGCGATCAGTTTGGTTTCTCGTTGTATTAATTGGTGGATGACCGGCTGGATTAGCTGGTCAATTTTTACCGCGCCCTCGGCAAGCCCTTCGGTCGACGTTTGAAGTTCGTCGCTAAAATCGAGCAACCGCTCCAGCAGAAGGTCAACGTCATCGCTGGAAAGCTCAGGAATACCCTGTGAAAGTGACGCAATTCGGGAAAGCTGGCTTGGGTCGGCGAGGGCAAGATGCATGGATTCGGTGATTTCATTGATCATCATGAATAACTTTCATCAGGGAAAAACCCTATTTTTCGGTTCCTACTGGCTGTTTGGGATTGCCTGGCGACTGGAATTTCGCATTTGGCGGAAGTTTTTTTACTCTGACGTTGTTTTCCGTCTAGAAACACATTTCTCACGTTGACCGTTTAAGCTTGTCGGGATAGCCTATTTAACTCATTAGAACAATCAAAACACGCTGTTTAGATTTAATTTTTCTCTCCCAAATCAACTCGGGCATCGATCGCTTTGATCGTTCGCGCCGGCTGATTTTCAACCAAGGTCGAGTTGTCTTATTACTGTGGCTAAACAAGTCGTTAAACGCAAACAAATTCTCTCATTCCAGCACATGGGCTTGTCAAAGAAAATGCTGGAAACGCTGGAACGGATTGGATACGAAAAACCATCCCCTGTGCAAGCGGGCGTAGTGCCATTGGCGATGCAGGAGTTCGATGTCATCGGACAGGCTAGAACCGGAACTGGGAAAACGGCTGCATTCGCGATCCCGATTCTTGAGCAACTCGATTTGAGCGTCAAGAAAGCAAAGCCGCAAGCCTTGATTCTCACTCCGACCAGGGAGTTGGCGGTTCAGGTCGAAAATGAATTCAAGCGACTTTCTGATCAAGAGCGTGTCAATTGTGTTTGTCTGTATGGTGGTCGTCCTATTCGGGGGCAAATCAACCAGCTTGAGCGCGGAGCTCACGTCGTGGTAGGGACCCCGGGGCGCGTGATCGACCACTTAAATCGCGGAACTTTAAATATCGATCAACTTTGGTTTGTAGTTCTCGATGAAGCAGATCGAATGCTTGACATCGGCTTCCGTCCGGATATCGAACGGATTTTAAAGCGCTGTCCGACCGAGCGTCAGACGTTACTCTTGAGTGCAACCTTGCCTGAACCCATTCGGCGCTTGGCCAAGCGATACATGTATCGTCCCAAAGTCATTAACTTTTCCAAAGACAGTGTTGCCGCAAAAACGATCGAGCAATTTTTCATGACGGTACCCGGTGCCATGAAGTATGAAGTCTTGGTCAAACTTTTGCAGCGGGAAGAGCCGGAGCAGGCGATTATTTTTTGCCGAACCAAACTCGGGACTGAAAGATTATACCGGAAATTATTCAAGGCTAACTTGTTCGAAGGCGTCGGCACGTTGCATGGAGACATGACGCAGTCGGCTCGCGATCGAATGATGCGGAACTTTCGAAGTGCGGGTGTGAAATACCTCGTGGCGACGGATGTTGTCGGGCGTGGCATTGATATCACCAATGTGTCTCACATTATTAATTATGATATCCCTGAATTGAGCGAGGATTACGTCCATCGAGTCGGGCGTACCGGCCGCATGGGAAGGCAAGGCGTTGCCTTTTCTTTTGTGACGCCTGAACAAGGTTCCGAATTATCAAAAATTGAACAAACCATTAACAATCAATTGCTTCCCGATCCATTCCAGGAAGAGATTGACAAAATTCGTGAAAAGACGGAACCTAAGTTGCCGCCCACGAAACCCAAAAAACGTTACCGTCGCGCCCTTTAGTGAATGCCTCGTGTTTAGGACACGCTGTTAAGTGGTCGGCAAAGCGGTATCTGGCGCGCGGATCTACGAGGAACTTAGCTACGGTGTTCATTTGCGATGCCAGATTCCTTTAATCATGATCGAGCGGACATCGACCCGTTGGCCGGGATTCCCGCCAATGAATTTCCCCAACGGCTTGCCGCGAATTTGGGGCAGATTCAACGGAAAATTACACCTCGCGCCTTTCATAATCTCGGTGTTTGCCTCAGTGAATCCTGGGGGATTTTGAGTGATCCGGATCGAGCCGTTAACAATCTTGAGCGGCTGGTTTTGAATTCAGCTCCAGCGGTTGAGTCACTTCTGTTAGACCATCGGGATGCGTTGATTGATTTATTGGTTCTCTTTGCGACGAGTCAGTATTTGAGTGATACGGTCGTGCGTTATGCCCCGGGGAATCCGGCGGTCTCGCGTTCTGGCGTGCCGGTCGCAAGACGATCCGTTGAGTGGTTAAGCGTTTGGCAGGATCAGGGCGAACTATTGGCACCCGAGCAGCTTTTTGATTTGCTTTGGCGAGAGATTGAATCGGTTGATTCTACGGACCAAGCGATGGAAGTTCTGAGGCAATTTAAGCACTACCATACATTGCGGATTGGTGTGGGGGATCTTTTTGCCGAGCGACGATTGGAGCAAGTTGCGTCTCAAATCTCGCATCTCGCCTCAACCATCGTCGATTGCGCCTATCGCTGGTTGCGATTGCGTTGCGTTGCAAAGTGGGGGCATCCAATTTCCTCCGACGGCAGCGATTGTCAATTTTGCGTTCTAGCTTTGGGAAAACTGGGTGGATCCGAATTAAATTATTCGAGCGATATTGATTTAGTTTTTATTTACGACGAAGCGGGCGTCGTAAATCCAACGGATTCTCATCAAGGTTGTCTGCTTCCGACGCTAACGCATCAAGAGTTTTTCGCTCGCTTGTCCCAGCAGTTGGTCAAGTTGTTAGGTGAGCCCACCGAGTGCGGCGCCTGTTACCGAGTGGATCTTCGCCTCCGTCCTAACGGAGGGAGTGGAAAGATCTGTCGCTCCTACGATTCCATGATGCAGTACTACGATCTCCAGGGCAGAACCTGGGAACGGCAAGCTTTGATTAAAGGTCGGGCGATCGCGGGCGACCGCGGGCTTGGTAAACGCTTGCTTGAACAACTCAATCCGTGGATTTATCGACGTAATTTAAGTCGAGCGGACATTGGTGGGATTAAGGCACTCAAGCGAAGAATTGAGCGTCGGGCGAGTGACGCAGGTGAAAACCAGACCAACATCAAAACTGGGCACGGTGGAATTCGGGATATTGAATTTGTCATTCAGTTTTTGCAGTTGCTTAACGGCGGTGACTTGCCCGAGATCCGAACCCCCAACACGCTTGAAGCGGTTCAACGTTTAGAAAAAACAAAATGTTTATCACCGGCGGAGTCGACGGTTTTAGCTCAAAATTATCAATGGTTGAGAAGACTAGAACATCGACTGCAAATGATGTTCGATCTGCAGACGCATTCGTTACCTGTCGAGTCAGGTGATTTATTAAAAATCGCCAAGACGATGGGTTTTGTCGAGGCATCCCCCGCCTCGTTGGTGGAACAGTTTCAAAACACATTGAGGGAAGTTACCGACAGTAACCGGAAGATCTTGAATCATCTGTTGCATGGTTCTTTTGGAATGGCATTTGGTTCGATGCGGGATACGGGGGGGGCAGAATACCGACTCGATCGAGAAGTGGTTCCTCTTGAAGTTGATTTGATCTTGGATCCAGATCCGGAACCGTCGATGATCCAAGCTGTGCTCAAACCCTATGGGTTTGAAAACATGAAGTCATCCTATCAGCGATTGATAGAGCTTTCGCAAGAACCAACGGCATTTTTGGCGAACCGGCGGTGTAAGCATTTTTTGGCTTCTGTCGCGCCAGCCTTGTTGGCGGAATTGTCTAAAACACCCGATCCCGACGCGTCCTTGGTCACGCTGGCGACGGTAAGTGAGTGTCTCGGTGCCAAGGGCGTGTTGTGGGAGTTGTTCCGGTTTAATCCGCCAACGCTTTCCCTTTATGTTCGTCTTTGTGCATCCAGCGATTACCTTGTTGGAATTTTAAAAACGAATCCGGGGATGATTGATGAGTTGCTCGATGCGCTCCAGCTCGATGAATTGCCCACGCGGGCTAGGCTGGAATCGAATATGCGTGAGTTGGCCAAGGGCGCGACGGATATCGTGCCGATATTACACGGCTTTAAGAACACTCAACACATGCGGGTTGGGATTCGGGATATCTTGGGGCGCGATGAAGTCTGCCAAACTCAACAGTCGCTCGCGGACGTAGCGGAGATCTGTTTAAAGGCGGTGACGGAGTTTCAATATCAGCGGCTTTTGAAGAGGTATGCTGCGTCTGCCCTAACGCTATCCCCATCGGTGAGTGGTTGTCCGCTGGTGATCCTCGCACTCGGAAAACTCGGTGGTGGCGAACCCAATTATCACAGTGATCTGGATGTGATTTTTCTCTATGATTCTGAGGCCATTGCCCAGCCATTGGCAGGGGCATCGTGTTTTTCAGATTTACTGCAAGATGGGATTACCGCTCAGTTTTTTTTCAGCGAACTCGCCGCCGCGATCACGCAGATCATTACCGATCATTCTCAGTACGGTCGGTTATACGAAATCGATAGCCGTCTGCGGCCGACTGGGAAAAGCGGCGCATTAGCGGTTTCTACCGACGAATTTCATCGTTATTTTTCATCCGAAAAGGGCCAGCTTTGGGAGCGTCAGGCACTCTGTAAAGCGCGACCTGTTTTTGGATCTGAGATTCGTTGTGAGCGGGTCAAGAAGATGGTCCACGCGATTGTTGCGGATCAGGTTTGGTTGCCAGGAATGGCGACAGAAATTCAGTCGATGCGGTTGGCAATGCAGAAAGGTTGCAGCCCTCGAAATCTAAAACGTGGCAGTGGCGGAACGGTGGATGTGGAGTTTGCGATTCAAATGCTTCAGTTGAAGCACGCAAAAACCAATCCTGAAGTTCTCGTTTCGGGGACACTCAAAGCAATTGAGCAATTAGAGTTGCTAGGGTTTCTTTCTTCAGAGCTGGGGAACCGCTTGCGAACAGGTTATGAATTGCTCAGAACGGTGGAGGCGAGGTTGCGATTAATGAATACGGCCGCGCGACATGATTTGCCCGAAAATAAAAAACAAATGGACAAACTCGCTTTTCTTTTACAGTATCAAAACGCTGGTCAGCTTGAGGTCGTCGTTGAAAAACAGCGACGCGAAATACGACAGGCGTTTGAAAAGATATTTTCAAGCATGGGTTAACCATCAAAAACGCCGGCTTGAAGCCGGCGTTGTGAGTATGGGATTTTTTAAGCCAAGCCTATTCGCCCGAAGGATATAGGTTGGTTGATAGATAGCGTTCACCAAGATCCGGAAGCATAACAACAATCATCTTGCCTGCGTTTTCAGGTCGCTTGGCCACTTTAATGGCGGCCGATGCCGCAGCGCCGCAGCTGATGCCGCAGAAGAGACCTTCCTGAGTGGCCATGGCTCTTGCCATTAGAATCGATTCTTCATCGGTGACGGTAACGACCTCGTCAATGATATCGACGTTGAGTACGCTTGGAATAAACCCAGCTCCAATCCCCTGGATTTTGTGTTTTCCTGGAAGAAGGTCTTCCCCCGCTTTGCGTTGCGTGATCACAGGGCTGGTAGCGGGTTCAACTGCAATGGATACTAGCTCCGGCTTTTTCGCTTTGAGCGCTTCACTGCAGCCTGTGATTGTCCCACCAGTCCCCACGCCTGCGACGAAAATATCAACCTGCCCCTCGGTGTCGCGCCAAATTTCCTCGGCAGTCGTGAGGCGATGAACCTCTGGATTGGCGGGGTTGTTGAATTGCTGTGGCATGAAATAGTTCCCGCCCGAGTTCGCAATTTCAGTCGCTTTACGAATGGCTCCGGGCATCCCTTCGGCACCGGGCGTTAGAATTACCTCTGCCCCGAGCGCCACGACGAGTCTGCGCCGTTCGATCGACATAGAATCCGGCATTGTGACTTGCATTTTGTAGCCACGGGCAGCACAAACGTAGGCTAACGCAATGCCTGTATTTCCGCTTGTCGGCTCAATGATCGTGGTTTCTGAATTGATGAGGCCGTCTCGCTCGGCTGCGTCGATCATCGCCCGTCCAATTCGATCTTTGACACTCCACAGTGGATTCATATTTTCGACTTTGGCAATGACACTCGCCACGCAACCCTCGGTAACACGCCTCATGCGAACCAGCGGAGTGTTGCCAATGCATTGAGTAATCTCCTCAAGAATTCCTCGCGAAGTAGACGTAGACATGATTTGGTTTTCCTGAAAAGCGGTGTGAGTTTTTGAGCGGAGCCGGTTCGAACTCAGCGGCATCCAAGGACGCTAAGGACTATCGTCATAATCCGCCACGTTCGTAAGCTCGAGTCTATTTGTTTGGCCATCAGGGGAAGTATAGCAAAGCTGCGAAACATGGGTCAACTTTAGTTGTGTCGGAGAATGTGTTTGTCAATGCTGTCATAGTGATTCGACTGACGGGCACAAAAACAAACGTCGATAAAACGGGTGTTGGGCGAGCATTGGGCGGTAGTTAGAGATCGAAATTTACTTTTTGGGCGACGAATGGAAACAACACTTCACCGACAGTTAAAAGACGAGTTTTGTGATCCTGGCGCACATCTCGAAGTCAAACTAGGTGATTACCGAATTGACGTGGTGTGCGGTCATCGCTTGATTGAGATACAGCGCAGCGGTTTGGCGTCGATTCGAGATAAAATTCAGCGGCTACTTGAGGAGGGGTATACCGTCGATGTCGTGAAGCCCTTAGTGATGCGGAAGCGGCTCATCAAACTAAATAAAAAAGGGGGTCGCGAGGTCGATCGACGTTGGAGTCCGGTCAAAGGGTCGATCCTTGATTTATTTGACGAACTGATTTACTTCACGCGCGTTTTTCCACATCCGAACCTAACGCTCATCACGCCAATGATTCAAATCGAAGAAATTCGGTACCCCGGGCATGGACGAAGAAGAAGAAAGCGTTCGAACGATTTTATTGTTCACGATCGCCAAATTCTTGAACTCGAGGATGCGTGTTTTTTTCGAACCCTGGAAGATCTTCATCAGCTGTTACCGAGCGATCTTCCTCAACCCTTCACGACCAAACAGCTCGCCGAGCAGCTTGAGATTCCGCGTGATCGAGCGCAGAAAATTGCCTATGTGCTTCGAAAAACTGGGGCGGCGGTCGAGGTTGGCAAAGAAGTCAATGCCTTGCTTTGTCGGCTCGCCACGCCCGACGAATCCCAACAATTGATGAATCGGAGAGTGCCGTCCAAACAACCGTCGTTTGAATTTTTAGAAGCGTTGGAAGAGCGAATCAAAAATAATTAAAGAAGGCACAAACGGTCTGCTGACGAGCAAGCAGGCAGCTCTTCGTGTCGAATGAAAATTCAAACGCTAGATCAATAAAAAAAAGCGGCCGAAAGATCGACCGCTTTTCTGAATTGCTTAAATTGCCTGACTGATTACTTTCAGACTTCCGCTTTTGTTCGTGATTCTCGAAGACCGCGGCTGAGGATATCGCGTAGCAATGGCGAATAATCCTCGAATTTTGACTCGTCGGGCGATCCATTGGAATACTGATAGATTGCATCCCTTGGTTTTACGCCGAGTGAAATCAAAGTCGAACTGACCGTTCCGTAGTCCTTTTCTTTCACGACCATGCTTGGTCGGCCAGGAGCCGTTGGAGTCCTCGCGAGGACCTTGCTTGCAACCGCTAGGAACTTCACCGGTGAATCGAGTGTTTGAAGTGTCAAAAGACGCTGAGCCATTGCAGCCCGTTCGTCTTGGGGATCGTTCATGTCGCAATCACCGATGATGCACAGTCCCTGCTGGAGTTCTGTGACATCAGTTTCACTCCTCGAATGGATCATCCAGCCCGAATCGGGGTCGGCGACACAAAAATTAGCCCCCCCATATTGGCCTGAGTGAAGTTCTTCGAGGGCAAAATCAACCGCAGCCTGGGCAGAGTTGCATTTCAGCATCTCACGCGTCAAAGCGCCCCGGGACTTCGGATTCATAGGCGTATCGTACTTTTTACGCCTAACCACTCCCACAAACATTCCGTCTTGGTTCATGCCGAGATAAGTTCCGCCGGTTTGCTGGTCTATGCTCGCCAAAATGCGAGGTTTGCCAGATTGAATCGAAGGTGCAGGACAAATTCGGTCGAGAGGTTCTTCCCGGTTATAAGCAACCAAAATTGGGGCTTCCGGGACCAAATGATATACGATTGCCAGTAGGCTCATACGTTTTTTCGCTTATTCAAAGATCAGGATTAATGAAATCGTTTTCCGTTACGGCGAGCCACTAATTTATCGAATTACCATAGTTTTGATACCCCCAAAAGGGGGGTTATTGTTGCTCCTTTTCTGGCTGGCCTCCGAGCCGTGAACCGGGTGCGTAAATGCCTAAGTCTTTGTCACGATGGAAGATAGACTGTTTTTCGCGAGTTTGAGGACGATGTTGGTTCTACGAAGGGTGTTGAAAATCTGTTCAAAACGACTGTTGAGCTATTGCTGGGAATGGTATCGGAAGAAATTCCAAAATGTGGTATTCCTATGGGTCACCGAATCAGCTTTCACCGCGGAGATTGGTGTTGGATTGAATTCCATCGGTTTTAAATTCGAAAATTCCCCTTGGGCGAGAGCTCTAAGCTCTAATTCCTATGCCGTATCTCGACGAGCAGTCACAGAGGCTGAGTATTCGCCCATCCCGTGCCCAAGCCGAGGTCGAGCGAAAAGTTTATGTTGGGCGGGTGTCGGTTGCCAAGAAAAAGGCGCCGTTGGTTGCGAAACTATCGGGGATTAAAGTACTTGGTGCCGGGGCGAGTTCGGGGTCCAAATGGGTTCCCAATGAAGCGCTGAATGCTTTAGGTTGCGACGCGGATTGGATTTACCAGAGAACCGGGATTCAGGGCCGATACCACGTTGCCGATGGAGAGTCGACTAGCGACATGGCGATTCGCGCTGCTGAGCAGTGTCTGGAGCGGTCTGGTGTCGCGGCAAGCGAAGTCGATTTGATTATCGTTGCCACGGTGACTCCGGATTACCCAACGCCTTCGACGGCTTGCATTGTTCAGGCGCACCTCGGTTGCACAGCGGCGGCGTACGATTTAAATGCTGCATGTTCTGGTTTCATCTATGGCCTGATCACCGCCAGTCAGGCGGTAAAGACCGGCTGCAGTCGCAACGCATTGGTGATCGGCGCTGAGACGCTAACGATGCTGATGAATCCGGAGGATAAAAAGACATTCCCGTTATTTGGAGATGGTGCCGGTGCGGTATTGATTTCTGCTGATGGCACGTCCGAAGAATCAATGGCATCCGGTATTCTGGCTTATCGTTTGGCATCGGAGGGCGTTTTGGGAAATGCGCTCAAGGCACCCGGTGGCGGTTCAAAAAAACCATTCAGTCAAGAAGTTCTTGATCGCAACGAGCAATATTTGGTGATGGATGGTCGGACGGTTTTTAAATGGGCGGTTCGTTTGATACCGGAGATTGTTTATGAGATGCTTGAGAAAGCAAATTTGACTTTATCCGATATCGACCTCTTTATTCCGCATCAGGCGAACATCAGGATTATCGACGCCGCGGTCGACGAATTAGGAATTGAGCAAGAGAAGGTTTTTGTCAATTTGGATCGTTACGGAAACACGTCGGCGGCAAGTATTCCGATTGCAATCTCTGAAGCGTTAGCGCAAGGCCGAATCAAGCCGGGAGATCATGTATTGATGGTCGGCTTTGGGGCCGGCTTGACGTGGGGCGCTTGTCTTTTTCGCTGGTAGTCGCCTGTGGATTCTGCATGGCGGTGAGTATTTTGCCAGGCAGTTAGTCCAGCGGGAATTCGTCGTTGGCTGCTTTATCACCGTAGAGCGGTAAGTAGCGATAATAGACTTCCAGTGTCATGCAGGCGAGCGAAGTTGAGTAAAGACGTCCCCCTCGATCAGCGGCATGCCCATTGTCGAAATGCCAACTCCCAGCCATGTTGCCTTCGGTTTCTTGAGATTTCACGAGGAAATCACGCATTTCCGTGTTCCAAACCTTCCACTTTTTTCCGCCGATGTGCTTCATTGCCTGCGTGGCGTAGTAGTTGTAGTACATGTCCGCGGAGTTTTTAGACGCCATGCTTGGGCCGCGTTCGGCAAGGGCTTCAATCCCGCGGTTGAGACCGGGGACTTCTTTATCCCATCCCATGTACATCCGGCATAGGAGTCCGACGGCTGTGCAGGCATTCGCGGGCGTTCCGACGGGAGGTCCGGCATAGCCGTAAAAAGCACCGCCACTCGTTGAGACACTATCAAGAAATTTCTCAACCAATTTATAGGTCTTGGGTTGAATTGCCAGTCCGGAAATTTTTCCGCTTTTCAATGCCATCAACTGCCAACCTACTGCCGAGGTATCCCCAGGTTGTCGCGGTTGATATCTCCAGCCACCTCCAACGGGATCCTGAGCCTGTTCGATATACCACAAGCTTCCTTGGGCGTAGTTCACCAATTCCGGATCTTTGGTCATCGCGTATGCTTCGCAGAGCGCGATGGAGACAAGACCGTGCGAATACATGCTGCCGCCGGGTTCTAGATAAGACAGACCGCGTTGAGCTCGTTTGGCGCGATACATCAAGAATTTCAATCCGCGGCGGACTTCGTCTTTGTATTCACCCGTCTGATGGGTGTGACCCGCGCCTAGCAGGGGTAAAATTGCCAGTGCGGTTGCAGCGCCTCGTGCCTGTGGGAGATTACCGGGATCGGGGCTGTCTCTGAAATTGCCCGGCCCCATGGTGTGATCAAGGCTCCATCCACCATCGGGTAATTGATGTTTGATAATCCACTTGAGGGCGAGTGCGACCGATTCTTCAGAAGCGGAGTTGCCTCCGTATTCTTTTAAAAGTTGGCCCTTGGAGTTGCCGGAACGACTTGAGGTTTCGGAGCTCATGTCTGCAGCCTCGAGAGCGCCGAGCATTTCGGATTCCAGCGCGACTTCCTCTGCTCCGAGGATATTTCCGAAGTCGACTTCGGCTTCCGGGAGCGCGGTGTCTACCATTTCGGTAACTTCCGTTGTTTCCTGTTCCGAGAATTCCTGCTCAACGGCTTCCTCGGCATTGAAATCCAATGTATCGAAATTCATTTCGAAGGATTCCAGCGGTTGGGCCGCTTGCTCGCCAGCCTGTAGCGCGACGACTCTGTCTTTTTGGGGCGGCATGATGATGACCGCAAGAATAATGATGACAGCGATGTGGGACAAAAAACTCACCAACCAGCTGGGCATTACGTTAAATAATAAAAACCGACTTCCACCCTCCTCGTTGTCCTCGAGGCCCTCTTCAGAATTTTCTTGATTCTCAGGCTGGGGACTGTTCGTTGGGCGGGGTGGTTTTTGGTTCATATTCGCCTCTGACAGCTCTAATTAAAATCGATGTCGATGGTGCACGCTTAAGTATACGGTATTTTTAGCCCTTTTCTCTATTATCGCCCGTCGGATAGAAATTAAACGCCAACTTTACATCTGGGCGATTAATCCGAAAAGTTGGTACTTACCGGTACTCTGTTTCTATTGTCTATTATTCCCATCCGATCTTGTTTTTCTAGGCTTTAGCTTGCCGTTTAACGCGAGAAATCAAGAAATAACCATGATATTAGATTGGAAATTGGCGAACGCGCATTTTCCCTGCAGTTTGTTCTAGGAGTTATTTTGAAGGTTGAAATCATATCGACTGTCGCGGAACTAACCGAGGTTGTGCGAGGATTGAAAAAGAGTGGTCGCACAATCGGAGTTGTTCCAACGATGGGAGCATTGCACGAGGGGCACCTCAGTCTTGCGAGGGCTTCGCGCGAAGACAACGACGATACTATCGCCACGATTTTCTTGAATCCCGCCCAATTTTCTCCTCAAGAGGATTTGTCACGTTATCCAAGGACACTGGAAAAAGACATCGAAAGACTCGCCGACGAGGGAGTTGGATACGTTTTTGCCCCTAGTAACGAAGAGGTTTATCCAAATGACTTCACCACGAGCGTTACCCCGCCGGCGGTTGCCCGCCGTCTCGAAGGAGAGTTTCGACCTGCCCACTTTGGGGGCGTCGTAACGGTGGTTCTTAAACTTTTGAATATGACCTGCGCCGATGTGGCGTACTTTGGGCAGAAGGACTACCAGCAGGGGACTGTGATTCGCCAGATGGTAAGAGACTTGAATGTCCCGACAGAAGTTAGGGTGTGTCCGATTATTCGAGATCAGGACGGATTGGCCTTGAGTTCAAGGAATGTTTTTCTTTCGACAGAGCAACGAGCGGTTGCTTTGTCGTTGAATAAAACACTCCTCCACGTTGAAGCGCAAATTAAAGCTGGCCAACGGGACGGATTCGAGGTGGTCACGGAAATGAGACAAATGTTGATTGATTCCGGTGTGGAGCGGATCGATTATGCGATGATTGCCAACCCCGATTCTTTGGAGATGGCCGACCCGATCGTTTTGCCAGCGGTCGCATTAATCGCCGCCTATGTTGGCGAAACTCGTTTGCTCGATAATCGAGTTTTTACCGAAGGCTAATGTTTCGTTAATAGAATTGAACGCTTCGTGAATCCGACCCACTCTAGCAGAAACCGTTAGCTTTCGGTTCTAATTTGGCCTGCGGAACGCATGCCGATTTGGGATGGGCTGCCAAGGACTGTTCGGATTTACTGATCGAGAATACACGCATGAATCAAACACTAATTTTTATTCCGCATTGGGTGTTTGAAGGGCCGTTGCTGGCGGCGTGGATAATCATTGGCGTGGCAATTCTTGGTTTTCTTTTTATGAAACATGGGGCCGGTCAAGAGACTTGGAGCTTTGTGCCGGTTTTTGTCGTGGTTGCATTAATGATTCAATTCGTTCTGCCGGTCTTGGAAGTTTCAGGCATTAATCCAGACGACCCGACGGGGCCGTTTACAAAACTCGGGCTTGCGATCCGCGGCTACGGGATTTTTCTAGTGCTCGCGATTGTCTCAGGATTCACGTTGGCGATTTTTCGGGCTCCTTATGTTGGTTTGACATCTGATCAGGTCATTAGCCTTGGTTTTTGGATGATTCTTGCCGGCATAGCAGGGGCTCGAATTTTTTATGTGATTCAAAAATCGGATGATTTTTTTTCCAATGGCGCATCGATCGGCCAACTCCTCTTAGCCGTGGTTGATATGACCAAAGGCGGGCTCGTCGTCTACGGCAGCTTGATTGGCGGAATGATTGCCGGCGTGACCTATCTGAAAATGAACGGGCTGCCACTGGCTAGAACTGCCGACTTGATTGCCCCCGGTATGGCACTTGGGCTGGCGATCGGTCGACTGGGCTGTTTGATGAATGGATGTTGTTACGGGGGCATCTGCGAGGCTCCACTGCCGAGTGTGACTTTCCCCCCCGGTTCGCCGCCTTATATGACGCAACTTGACAATGGTTCCTTGATTGGGATTAAGGCGACTGGGAATCCCGATTTGCAGTCCGGTTTCCGCTGGATCGTCGAAGCAGTTGAGGAAGGCAGTCTGGCGGCAAAGCAGGGCGTGCAAGTGGGCGACGAATTTTCGATCAACGCCCCTGACGAGCGTTTCATCCGGTTCGAAAAAATGGATGGCTCCGAGTCGATCGCGCTGCAGATAAGTCTTGAGAGCAATCGCAATCTTGGGTTGGGAATGCCGTCGATCACGGTGCCGGTTGCCGACTTGCCAGCCCGATCGCGGTACGTCTATCCCACGCAAATCTATAGTGCCATCAATGCATTTTTATTGTGTCTGGTGTTGTGGTTTTACTGGACGGTGCGCAAGTATGATGGGGAGGTGTTCGCGTTGATGTTGATTCTTTATTCGATCGGTCGATTTTTGATGGAATTGATTCGCATTGACGAGCAAGGGCAGTTCGGCACCGGGCTGACGATTTCTCAATTAATTAGTATTGCGATGATTATTCTTGGCGTTTCTCTCCTCACCTATGCCAGACGACCCAACGCAAAGCCGGTTTTGCTTGCTTAAATCTCGGATTTTGATCGCAAAATTAGCTACAATCGTCGTATTGATAGCTGGCATTGGCGGCAATCACCGTCTGTTTGCTGTTTTTTGGGAACTAAAGCAGTGCTATTAGAGTCAAAGCGATGAACAATCCGAGGGCAAAACACGAGGATCGCGAGTGGATCTGTCAAACCATCGACGGAGATACTGAGTCCTTTGGTTTATTGGTTAGAAAATATCAGGATCGCCTTTATAACGGCATGGTTCAGATTCTTCGAAATGAGTCCGAAGCAGAAGATGTGGTTCAAGATGCGTTTGTGTTGGCTTTCTCAAAGCTGGATTCATTTCAGGGAAAGAGTGCTTTCTTTACTTGGCTTTACCGCATTGCGTACAACGTAGCGATCACAAGGTTACGTCGAAGAAAGCGCGGAGTGTCGCTTGATGGTGACGATTCAAGGGTGCGATTAGATTTTCCAGACAGTGGGCCTTTGCCGAATGATTCAATCGAAAAACGGGAAGAGGCGATTCAGCTTTATGACGCGCTTGACCGGCTCTCGAGCGAACATCGGTCGATTTTGGTTTTAAGAGAGATGGAAGAACTGGATTATGATGCAATCGCCGAAATACTCGAATTGCCGGTCGGCACGGTGCGAAGCCGTTTGCACCGGGCGAGAATTCGGTTGCGTGAGCTCTTGGAAAAGGTCATGAATCAAAATAGCGATGGATGAAAACGGCGATGGATGAAAACGGCGATGGATGAAAACGGCGATGGATGAAAACGGCGATGAAGCGAGACGGTGCAAAATTACTTGGTCGCGT
>JAPKBL010000205.1 GCA_028823415.1 Mariniblastus sp. | reverse complement strand
TTTCGTCTTCGCTGATTTCGTCTTCGCTGATTTCGTCTTCGCTGATTGCCATCACCGGTTTAATGCCAGTCTCTTGCAGTGCTTTAACGTAAGCGACGATTGCCCAACGGTCTGCGGTTGGAATTTGAGCTCCATAAGGGCCCATGGTGCCGCGACCCTTGGAGATCGTTTCAAAAATTCGACCGAGTGGATTTTTCTCGGGGTCACTAACGGTCGCATCGTGCAATGATTTGGCCGCGGTCCACTGAGCCTTGCCGATGGCTGCCAGGGCGAGAGCGCGCTGGTTAACAAGTCCGTCACCGTTGGCTGCGTAGCCGTGGCAGGCAGCACAGTAAATATTGAAACGACTTTGTCCCCGTTGCAACAATGCTTCGTCGACGTTGATTTCTTTCGGAAACTCGGTAACGAACATGCTGACATCTTCGGCCGGCGGGGCGGTCTCGGCTTCGTCTTGAGGGCCAAGTCCGGTGCGAACAGGCCCTTGCGGCGTTGTCATTGAGACCGTCGGAACGTAGTCACTCTTGATACCTTCATAAAGTTCTGTATCGGCATCGAGTTGGCCTCGAGCGATCGAACCGCTGACGGGAGCTCGCATGACCCGCTCGTCAGCAAATAAATAACGATCGTTCATCATGATCGGACTGAGGGTTTGGGTTTTCGATTTATCCTGCCAATCCATGTCGGGAACCACGTGAAGCCGTGGTGCTCGGCTGGTCATTCCCATGGCTCGGAAAATGGCAACCGGGGGCAGCAACAACAGGATCGCTCCCATTAAGGCCACTAAGCGTAACCAACTCGGCAGGTTGTGATCGGTAAGATCACGACGACACTCATCAATTGAGACCGCACCCCACTCGTTAAGTTGAGTTTCAGTCGAACCTCGATCGAATTGTTCATCTGCCTGTTCGATCATCAAAAAGAATTTATCATTGGTGGCTCGCTTGAATCGCGAGATGCGGTGCAATGGATTAGAAAGCAACGGTAGTTTGTTAAGGAACCACATTCCAAAGAACGTTGCGAACGCACTTGAGAGAACGATAACTTCGAAGGCAACTGGAATGTTGGCGGGCAAACTGAAGTAGGGCTTACCTGAAATCTTAAAACGGTAACCGGGGAAAACGGGTGATTCGTCGGTGCTAAATTCACCCAGCGATCCGCCGTTGGTGTACCACTGCATGCCTACACCGACAAAAACAGCGCCGACGGCAATTCCGAGAACGATAAAAGGAAGGATCGTTCGCTTGATTCCCAGGGCCGGGTCAATGCCATGCACTGGAAACGGCGAAAATGCATCCGTCTTGGTATATCCTGCTTGGCGAGCTTGTTCGCAGGCGTTTACCAGCGAATCCGGGTCATCGAACTGGGCGACCAATCCGATTAGTTTGGAATTTTCGTCGGAGTTGCTGTTTGTGTTTTCTTCAGCCATTTTTCTTCAGTCTCTATTGTCGCTTTGTTAGCCAATGTCTCTCGTGTTTGCCGATTCCGAAGGATTCGAAGTTCGACATGAACTCTTTTTGTTTAGTGGTCTTTCGGTCGCGGCATGATGCCTTTGACCTCTGCCATCGCGATCACCGGTAGGAACCGGCAGAACAGCGTGAACAGTGTAAAGAATAAACCAAAGCTTCCGATGAGCATCAATACATCAACCCAAGTTGGATGAAAATACGACCAACTGGAGGGTACAAAATCTCGACACAGGGAGGTGACCGTAATCACGAATCGCTCAAACCACATGCCAATGTTGACAAAGACGCAAATGATAACCATGAACCAAGGGGTCGTTCTGCACCACTTAAACCAGAACACTTGCGGGATTAAGACGTTGCAACTGACCATGACCCAATAGGCCCACCAGTAATTTCCAAAGGCGCGGTTGTAAAACGCATAACTCTCGTAAGGCACGCCTGAATACCAAGCGATAAAGAATTCAATTCCGTAGGCAGTACCCACCATCATGCCCGTGGCCATGATGATCTTGTTCATATTCTCAAGGTGTCGCACCGTAATTAAGTTTTCCAGGCCGTAAAGTTTCCGAACCGGAACTAGCAGGGTGACTACCATTGCAAAGCCACTGAAAATCGCACCCGCGACAAAGTAAGGCGGGAAAATGGTCGTGTGCCAACCGGGTACCTGAGAAACGGCAAAGTCAAAACTAACAATCGTGTGAACGCTCAATACCAATGGCGTCGCCAAGGCGGCCAAGATGGTGTACGCGATTTCGTAACGATGCCATGCACGAGCCGATCCCGTCCAACCCAGAGAGAGAAGTCCGTAGACGAACTTGCCAATTTTTGTAGTGCATCGATCACGGAAGGTCGCGATATCGGGCACCATTCCCATGTACCAAAATAGAACCGAAACGGTCGCATAAGTCGAAACCGCAAACACGTCCCACAAGAGAGGGCTACGAAAGTTTGGCCACATGGCCAGATGTTCCGTTGGGATTGGGAATAGCCAGTAAAACACCCAGACGCGACCGATGTGGACACCGGGGAAAAGTCCGGCACAAACGACCGCGAAAATTGTCATCGCTTCGGCCGCACGGTTAATACTGGTTCGCCAGTTTTGGCGGAACAAAAACAGAATCGCTGAAATTAGTGTACCGGCGTGTCCGATACCGACCCAGAAAACGAAGTTGACAATCGGCCAACCCCAATAGGCGGGATTGTTGTTACCCCAGACGCCAACGCCATCCATCAATAGGTGCCCGACGCATCCAGCAAGGACCATCATCAGCGAGATGGCTGCTCCTAGGACGACGAACCAAATCTTTGGCGGCTTATCCGCTTCCCAGATTCCACAAACCTCATCCGTTACGCCAGCGTAATCAAGACCACCAAGAATCAGTGGAGATCTTTCATCCGCATCATCGTACGTATTGTCTAAAATTGGATTGACCGTAGCCATCAAATAAATCTCTTTGTGGATGTTTAAGTTTTTGTATCGTCATCGCGATCAGGGCGAAAGCCGCTTCTAACCTCACCGTTTCCAGTGTCTTCAAGCCGACAATATTACTTTGTCAAAGCGAGAGGAGCCTGGCGGGTTCTATTCTTTTTTCTCAGTCTTATGTTCGCCCTCAGCGTGATCATGAGCGGCGTTTCCGCTGTGCTCATCTGCCTGTTGGTTCTCTGGTTTGTGGTCATCTTGATTGTCGTGGGCGTCATGATTGTCGTGGTCGTCATGATCACCATGGCCGCCGTGATCACCAACGGAATCACGATCATCGTGATCCCGTAAAGCTTCATGAGGATTTCTTACTCGGGCGAGATACTGGGTCCGCGGTCGATTGTTTAATTCTTCAAGCATCGAGTAGGCACGTGGATTTGCATGAGCCTTAGCAACGTCGCTTTCAAAATTGTGCAAGTCACCGAACTTGATCGCGTCGGTCGGACAAGAGTCCTGGCAAGCGGAGGTGATTTCATTGGGACCGATTTTTCGTTTTTCGACTTTCGCTTGGATCTTGCCCGCTTGAATTCGTTGAACGCAGTAGGTGCATTTTTCCATGACACCGCGGCTGCGGATGGTGACTTCGGGGTTCATCATCAAGTTTTGCAGTTTTCGATCGCCCTCAGGAACCTTGTCGGCACCAGGATATTTGAGGAAGGTCTCGGCATCGCTGTAGTTGAAGAAATTGAATCGCCGCACTTTATAAGGACAGTTGTTGCCGCAATACCGAGTGCCGATACAGCGGTTGTAAACCATGTCGTTGAGGCCCTCGCTGCTGTGTACCGTCGCGGCGACGGGACAAACGGTTTCACAAGGAGCATTTTCGCAATGATGACAGGCGACCGGTTGGTGGACGACTTGAATTTCGTCAGGCGTTACCTGTTCTTCGTTGGCCGGGGTAAGATCGAGTTTGGAATAGAGGTTGTCGCCGTAATAGCGATCAATTCTCATCCAATGCATTTCTCGCCCTCGCCAAACTTCGTCCTTGCCGACGATCGGAATGTTGTTTTCGGCTTGGCATGCCACAACACATGAGTTGCAGCCGATGCACTTATTCAAATCGATGGACATGCCCCAGACATTTTCATAAGTCGTCGGCAATCCTTCAGGATTCAAATTTTCGTAGTCGACCCTCGAGCCGGGTGTTAGGTCAAACAGTTCGTGGTGCATATGAAATGCCTCAGGCCACTTGTGTTTTTGCTCTTTGGCCCACGCTTCCATTTCAGGCGTGTCGTCAACTGGTGGCGATTGTTCATCAAGATCGTTCGTTGTGAAACTGACCTGATTCATAATCGGCAAGGCACCTGTCTTGCTGGCTTCTTTGGCAGCAGCGTTTGACTTAGGTGGTAACTTGTCTGTTTTGAGCGGATGTTTTTTAAGAAACTCGAGGTAGCTATCGAAACTACCTTCACGGATAAGACCGCTCCGATCGCTCTCTTCTTTCGTTGGATCGCGAAACATTCTGGCTTGAATTTCAACGCGAGCGGTAGTATCGATTTCCCAAGGTTCCTGAACAATCGCAAGCTTGTAAAGCGATGAGGTGGAAACAATTGCATTCGATTCCGCGTCCTGCCGAAGCCATTGGTCGGCCGCTCGCAGCGGCGTCACATCGACACCGACAGGCTCGACACCTTTTTCAATGTGGCCTCCCACTCTTCCTGCCATGGATCGTCCGTAACCGGTTTCAATTCCAATCGACCCATCTGCTTGACCGGGTTGGATAACAACCGGAATCGTAATTTCGGCGCCATTGAGCGTGACAGTCATCAATGTCGCTTTGGATTTCGCGGACATTCCATACTGATGCAGATTGAATTTCTTCGCTGTTCTCGGGCTAACCGAGGCGACGTTGTCCCACGCAACCTTGGTGAAAAAGTCTGGCAACTCTTGTAACCATGAGTTGTTTGCAAAGCGACCGTCGTATACTGAACTGCTTGGATTGAAAACAATCTCAAGACCACCGTCTTTTTCCCAGAGCTGGGTCCACTGGTCGCTAGAATC